>CALBBA010000191.1 GCA_937926755.1 uncultured Collinsella sp. | reverse complement strand
CCTTGGGCAGCTTGTAGAAGCCCTTGCCCTTGGGGCTCTTCCACTCGGAGGAAGCAGCGTCCATGGCCAGCATGAAGTCCCTGCCGGGAAGATAACCGGCCTTCTCGATGGCGGCCAGAATGGTCTCAATGGTCTCCTCGTCGCTGGACAGGTTGGGGGCAAAGCCGCCCTCATCGCCCACAGAGGTAGCCAGCCCCTTGGCCTTCAGGATGGAAGCCAGAGCGTGGAACACCTCCGCGCACCAGCGCAAAGCTTCCTTGAAGGAGGGCGCGCCCACGGGCATGATCATGAACTCCTGGAAGTCGACGTTATTGTCGGCATGCACGCCGCCGTTGAGGATGTTCATCATGGGCGTGGGCAGCAGATGGGCGTTGACGCCGCCCAGGTACTGGTACAGTGACAGGCCCGCCGACTCGGCAGCGGCGCGGGCGACGGCCAGCGACACGCCCAGGATGGCGTTGGCACCGAGCTTGGTCTTGTTGGGGGTACCGTCCGCGGCAATCAGCGCGGCATCGACGGCGCGCTGGTCGAAGGCGTCGAGGCCCACGACGGCGTTAGCGCACTCGTTGTTGACATGCTCGACGGCCTGCGAAACGCCCTTGCCCAGGTAGCGGCCCTTGTCGCCGTCGCGCAGCTCGCAGGCCTCAAAGGCGCCGGTCGAAGCACCCGAAGGCACCATTGCGCGGCCAAAGCTGCCGTCCTCGAGCACGACCTCGACCTCGACGGTGGGATTGCCGCGGCTGTCGAGCACCTCGCGACCGTAGACGTCCAAAATATCGCTCATGTTGTCTCCCTCTCACTTGGAAACGTAGTGGATGCAAGCGACCGGCTGACCGTGCACCATCGGTGCGTCTCCGTAAGTTAGCCATGTCGCACTTTTTGCATTATGCCCTAAGTTAGCCGAGGGATACACTTGATTTTCGAAAAATTTAGCGGGAACGATGAGGCGTGTCAGCCCGTCGTTCCCGCAGTCTTACTCCTCCGCCTTTGCGGCATCCCACAGGTCGTTGAGGCCGTGGGTCGAAAGCTCGGCAAGATCCACGTGAGCATCGGCCGCCATCTGCTCCATCGCGGCCCAGCGGCGGCGGAACTTTGCCGTGCTGGCGCGCAGGGCGCTCTCGGCGTCGATCCCCTCTTTGCGCGCGACGTTGACCAGGGCAAAGAGCAGATCGCCAAACTCCATTTCGCGCTCGGGCGTTCCGGGGGCCTCGGCCTCAAACTCGGCACGCTCCTCGGCGACCTCGTCCCACACATCCTGGACCGTCTCCCACTCAAAGCCCACGGCCGCCGCCTTGCGCGACACCTTCTGAGCTTGCATCAGCGCCGGCAGGTGCGTGGGCACGCCGTCGAGCAGACCCTCGGGCGCAGCCTCGCCTGCCGCCACGGCCTTGTCTTTGGCGGCCTTCTCGGCAAGCTTGACCTCGTCCCAAATCTTGAGCACCTCGTCGGAGCTCTCGGCATCCGCATCGCCAAACACGTGCGGGTGACGACGGATGAGCTTGGCGTCGATATCGCGCGCCACATCGGCAAGCGTAAACTCACCGGCATCCGCCGCAATCTGCGCATGCAGCACCACCTGCATGAGCACATCGCCCAGCTCCTCGCGCAGATGTGCCACGTCGTCCGCCTCAATGCAATCGAGCGCCTCGTAGGCTTCCTCGATCATGTTCTTGCCGATGCTCTGATGCGTCTGTTCGCGATCCCACGGGCAGCCATCGAGCTGACGCAGACGCCAGATGGTCTGCACCAGATGCTGCAGCTCGGCCGACGCGTCGACCAGCGTGGACAGATCGCGCGAGCCCTCGGCATTTTGCTGGGCCGTGTGCTGCGCCATGGTTAGTCCTCCTCCATGATCACGTGGCGGAACGCACCGCCCTCGTAGATGCCGTAGCTGTGCGTGCCATCCTTGGGAATGCTCACGCTGCCGGGGTTGAAGAGCCATAGGCCCGGGTGCGTCTCGCTTGCCTCGTTAACCTTGATATGCGTGTGGCCGTAGACGAGCGCGGAGCCCTCGGGCAGCGCGGGCGCGTGGTCGACGCTGTTGTGCATGCCGGCGCCAAAGACGTGGCCATGCGTCAGGAACAGCTCGCGGCCGGTCTCGTCGAACAGCGTGGCGTAGTCCGCCATGACGGGAAAGTCGAGCACCATCTGGTCGACCTCGGCGTCACAGTTGCCACGCACCGCGATGATGCGGTCGGCCAGGGCGTTGAGCAGCGGAATCACACGCTTGGGGGCGTAGTCGCGCGGCAGGTCGTTGCGCGGGCCGTGGTAAAGCAGGTCGCCCAGCAGCACAATGCGGTCGGGCTGCTCGGACTCGATGGCGGCGACCAGGCGCTCGGTCCAATATGCCGAGCCGTGGATGTCGGAAGCGATGAGGTATTTCATGGTGGTCCTTTCGGGTGGGGTGGATATGACTGGGCGCGGGATGTCGCCGGCCGCGCTATTCAAATCGCAGTGCCGAGGCTTGTGCCGCCTGCATCACGCGCTGGAGCGGCACGTTATGCTCGCGGGCAAGACGGGCGCAGTCTTCGTACTCGGGCGCCGCGCGCTCGCTGCCGTCGGGCAGGGTGGCCACTTTGACGGCCACCTCGCCCCAAGGCGTCGCTACCTGCTCAAAACGACGCGGCAGGCAAACGCGTTCCATCACCTGGCGACGAACGGCGTTGGTCGTGGTTTCCAAAAAGATAATCGTCTGCAGGCGCTCGATATCCTCGTGCGAGCAGATCACCTGCAACTGCCATCCGGGGCGGCCCTTTTTGCAGTAGAGGGGCAGCCAGTGCACCTCGCGGGCGCCGGCCTCGCGCAGGCGGTCGGCGGCGTAGGCGAGCACCTCGGGCGACGCGTCATCGATGTCGCACTCCAGCTTGACGATGGTTTCGGGCGCATCGGTCTCGCGGGACAGCGGAGATGTACTTCCACGTTGCATACGGTCCGGATCCTTTCCGCACGGGCTCGTTTTATTCACCCAAACGCTAGCACATAGCGGGCGGCGCAAGTGTGGCGGCGCGCGATGAGCGCGATTTTCCTTGTCCGCAAGAAATCGACGCTCCACCGCCCCATCCAAACATGTACACCAGCCTCCAAACATGTCATTTTTTGCAGCTTTTGGAGGCTGATGTACATGATTTGGAGTAGAGCCGCACCCATGTGGGTCCGTGACCGTGGGCAATGCGCTTCAAAGTTCGCCATGCACAACAATTTTGAACATTTTACGCAGTTCATCGGCTAAAAATTACCCTCGGCATACTTACCCGCTGCACGATGTTACTCTAGTTGCATTTGGCTAACTAAGCGACTGCCGAGCAGCCCGCGCGGCAGTCGCTACGGCATCGGAGGTTTCATGTTCGAGAAGCGGCTCTTCTCCCTGGTTCCGCAGGCAACGCCCTACATTATGGCAAGCGTCCTGTTTAAGTGGATCGCGCTCATGGCAAACATCACGGTGATGTGGGTGCTTGCACGCATCTTGGGCGGCATCGTCACGGACGGTCTTTCCGCCGCGCTCGCCGTCGATGCCCTCGCACAGGCGGCCCTACCGCTCGCCGCCGCCATCATCGTGCGCGCCGCCTCCATCTACCTGGCCCAACGCGCCGGCGACAAGGCCGCGTTCGAGGCCGTCCGCCGCGTGCGCTCGCTCGTCTACGACAAGCTCACCGTACTCGGCCCCTCCTACACCGAGACCGTTCCCACCGCCGAGGCCGTCCAGACCAGCGTCGAGGGCGCCACGCAACTCCAAGTGTACTTTGGCGGTTACCTGCCGCAGCTCTTCTTTGCCGGCTTGGCACCCATCACGCTGTTTGTACTGCTCGTGGGCCAGGCGGGTCTTCCCGCCGCGCTGCTGCTCGCCTGCGTTCCGGTCATCCCCGTCTCCATTATGATGGTCATGCGCAACGCCAAAAAGATCGGTGCCGAGTACTGGGGCAGCTATGTCGATCTGGGCGGCATGTTCCTGGAGGCCGTGCAGGGTCTCACCACCCTTAAGGTCTACCAGGCCGATCGCAGCTGGCACGAGCGCATCAACGCCGAGTCCGAGCGTTTCCGCACAGCGACCATGCGCCTGCTGGTGATGCAGCTGCGCTCCATTTGCGTTATGGACCTGGTCGTCTATATGGGCGCCGCGCTCGGCATTATCGTAGCCGCGCTGCAGCTCGCCACGGGCAAGATTGGCTTTGAGGCTGCCTTCCTCATCGTCTTTCTGTCGCAGGAGTTCTTTTTGCCTATGCGCCGCCTAGGATCGCTGTTCCACACAGCCATGAACGGCATGGCCGCCTCGCGCCGCATGTTTGGCATTTTGGATACGCCCGAGCCCGAGCGCGGCGATGTTGAGCTTGACGGTCGCGGCGATATCGAGCTCGCGGGCGTGAGCTATGCCTACGGCGACCGCACGGTGCTGGACAGCGCCAGCGCGACCATTGCGCACGGCTCGCTCGTGGCACTCGTGGGCGAAAGCGGCGGCGGCAAGTCCACGCTCGCGGGGATTATCTCGGGCCGCAAGGACGCCTACCGCGGCAGCGTGCGCATTGGCGGCGTTGAACTGCGCGATGCCACGGCCACCTCACTCATGTGTGCCGTCACGCTGGTGCCCACCAACGGCTACCTGTTTGCCGGCGCCCTGCGCGACAACCTGCTGCTCGCCCAGCCCAACGCCACCGATACCGAGCTCTTGCGCGCGCTCGACCGCACGCGCGTGGCGGCCTTTGTGCAGGCCAACGGCGGGCTCGACATGGTGATTAACGAGGGCGGCACCAACCTTTCGGGCGGTCAGCGCCAGCGCGTGTGCATGGCCCGCGCCCTGCTGCACGACTCGCCCATCTATGTGTTTGACGAGGCCACGAGCAACGTCGACGCCGCGAGCGAAGCCGCGATTGGCGAGGTCATCGCATCGCTTGTCGGCGAGCACACCGTGATCGTGGTGGCGCATCGCCTGTCAACGATTGTGAACGCCGACCAGATTCTGGTGCTGGAACGCGGTCGCATTGCCGAGCACGGAACTCACGGCGAGCTCTTGACCACCGCGGGCGCCTATGCGCGCATGTGGAACAGCCAGGAGCAGCTCTCGGCATATGCGTATGCGGAGGATGATGCCGAGGATGCCGGCGCGGTTGAGGCTGTTGGCGGCAGTACTGCCTGTACCGATGGCCTCAACGGTGCTAGCTCGTCTTCCGCTGCCGCGGCGCTTGACTCCGGCCGCGTCCGTCGCTCGGCGCCGTCCATCATGTGGCGCATGATGGGGCTCGTCCGACCGCTTGCCGGCTGGCTTGTGCTAGCCCTCGCGCCGGGCAGCCTTGGCATGCCC
>CALBBA010000190.1 GCA_937926755.1 uncultured Collinsella sp. | reverse complement strand
TTAGACCGGGAAACATTCAACGCATGATACATCTCCATAATGTCGATGATAGTGCGGCAGGTTTCTTCTTTCAGCTCGCCAAACTCGCGATCCAGTTCACGCATCTGCGATAGCAGAGCGCGTTCGGTGTCCATCCAATGTTCCTTGACGGTGGCGCCGGAACTCTGTCCCGCGCGCGCGAGCGCAATGCCACGCGCCTGACCGTCGATTACGGCAACCTGCGAAAACGTCGATGAAGAAAGGCAATAGGCGAGGTCGCACGCGGCCTCAAGGCGGTTGTACTCATCGTTATCCGAATTGTTATGCCAAAGCTGCTGCAGAATCAGCGCGATGGCGTCGAAGTCTTCGGTATCAAACGGTCGGTAGAGAACCCGCGAGACCATGGTGCCTCTTTCTTTTGCGGATGCATATCGAGCACAGTTCTACCACGCCATTGGCATCAAATTATGGTGCCCCTGTGTTCCATGAACTCACCGTGCCCGGTGCCGTGCCCATCCCCTCTGCTCGCAAACTTTTTCTGCACATGCGCCCGTTGCGGGGTGCATCGATGCGCTCGATGCGCTACATTGAATCAGTATTTTCAATGCCGCTGCGCGAGCGCTGCAGATCGACGTATCACCGACTCACAGAGCACGGCGGCGTACCAGACAGGAGGACTGCATGGGATCTGATGTGAAGATCGCACGCGCGTTGATCTCGGTTACCGATAAGACGGGCGTCGTCGATTTCGCACGGACGCTGGTCGATGACTTTGGCGTCGAGATCATCTCTACGGGCGGCACGGCTCGTGCCATCGAGGACGCGGGCGTTCCCGTAACCCCCATCGAGGAGTTCACGGGCTACCCCGAGATGATGGACGGCCGCGTTAAGACCCTGCACCCCAAGGTTCACGGCGCGCTGCTGGCCCGCCGCGATTCCGAGCAGCACATGCAGGAGGCCGCTCAGCACGGCATTAAGCTGATCGACCTGGTCGTCGTCAACCTGTACGAGTTCGAGAAGACCGTCGCCAACCCCGAGGTCACCTTCGCGGACGCCATCGAGCACATCGACATCGGTGGCCCCTCCATGCTGCGCTCTGCCGCCAAGAACGCCACGAGCGTTACCGTCATTTCCGACCCTGCCGACTATGATGCCGTCCTGGCCGAGATGCGCGAGACCGGTGGCTGCACCACGCTTTCCACCCGTCGCCGCCTGCAGGTGAAGGTCTACCAGACCACCGCCGCCTACGACACGGCTATCTCCCGTTGGCTTGCCGCCCAGGCAAGCGACGTGGCGGACACCTCTGCCAAGCTCGAGGTCTCGCTGGAGAAGGTCGACGACCTGCGCTATGGCGAGAACCCGCAGCAGAAGGCCACGGTCTATCGCTTTGCCGAGGGCTGCGAGAACACCGCGAGCTCGCAGTTCCCGCTCGTGGGCTCCGAGCAGATCCAGGGCAAGCCGCTCAGCTACAACAACTATCTGGACGCCGACGCCGCCTGGAACCTGGTCCGCGAGTTCGACGAGCCGGCCTGCGTGATCCTCAAGCACCAGAATCCCTGCGGTTCCGCCGTTGCCGAGGACATCACGGCCGCCTACGACCGCGCCTTCGCCTGCGATCCCAAGAGCGCCTTCGGCGGCATCATCGCCTGCAACCGCGAGGTTCCCTATGAGCTGGTTGAGCACTTTGCCGATCAGAACAAGCAGTTCGTCGAGGTCATCATCGCCCCGAGCTACACTGCCGAGGCGCTCGAGCGCATGGCCAAGCGCCCCAACCTGCGCGTGTTGGCGACCGGCGGCGTGGACCACGGCGCCCAGGTGGAGCTGCGCTCCATCGACGGCGGCATGCTGGTGCAGGAAGTCGACCACGTGACCGAGGATCCCGCGACCTTTACGTTCCCCACCGACCGCAAGCCCACCGACGCCGAGATGGCCGAGCTCGAGTTTGCCTGGAAGGTCTGCAAGGGCGTCAAGTCCAACGCCATCCTGGTCTCCAAGGGCAAGGCCGGCATTGGCATGGGCCCGGGTCAGCCCAATCGCGTTGACTCTGCGCTGCTTGCCTGCGAGCGCGCCGAGGACTTCTGCGAGCGCGAGGGTGTGGAGAAGGGCGGCTTTGCCTGCGCAAGCGACGCATTCTTCCCGTTCCGCGACAACGTCGACGTGCTTGCTGCACACGGCGTGACCTGCATCATCCAGCCCGGCGGCTCCAAGCGCGACGACGAGAGCGTCCAGGCCTGCAACGAGCATGGTATTGCGATGGTGTTTACGGGCGCCCGCCACTTTAGGCACTAAGTTTCGCCCCGGGACAAAATAATCTCTGCAAAAGACGGCTGCTCCGTTTGGAGGGCCGTCTTTTTGGTATAAGAGGACGGAATGACTAACACGAAAGGTACAACCATGCCCCAGATTGATGATGCCGAGCTGTTTGGCAATGCCGAGGATCAGCGTGCGTACGAGGACTTTTGCGCCAATCAGGAGGCGGTCGAGAAGTTCACGCTCGACAAACCCGCGCTCATCTGCCGTTGGCGCATGTCCAACAAAAAGGTGCCCATGCTCAACCGTCACATCCGCGCGCTGTCTGAGCGCCTGGTGCAGGGCGAACCACTTACCCATAACATGCTCAGCTGGGCCAAGCAGCACGTTGAGTGGTCGCTTGCCGAGGGCGATTACACCGCACGCGACGGCGTGCTCATGCTGGTGATCGACGTCAACGGCAACGCCGCCATGACGGTGGGGGAGTACGAGCCGCTAACCGACACGTCGGCCAAGGCGCTGCGTGCCCGTTCTGCCGAGGCTCGCTCCGAGGCCGACGAGACCGGCGTGGCGCCCGAGCTGCTCGCTGCCGTCAACAACGGCGAGCTTGCCTTTGTGGCGCCGGCGGACGAGTGCCTGTGCGGCACGGCGACGCTCATCGAGCAGCTGGCCCAGACCAAGGGCATCTCGGTCACGCGCGTAGATATTCCCGCGCAGCTTAAGGGCGCGCTGTTCCTAGTGAGCGACGAGCACGGCGTGGTCCCCGCAACCGAGGCCGACGCCGCCGAGACCGACGCCGCCACGGTCGCCTTCTTCGCCGACGGCTACGAAAAGCTCCGTGCCCGCCGCTAAATGATGTTTCTGGGACGGGATCAAAAAATCATTTTGACCCACGCGCCCGTTGCGGGCGAGGGGCAAACTCCCGCCGTTCGCGAACAGTTCTGTCACCTTGGCGCCGCGCGCGGCGCGTGACGACGGCTTCGCGGCCATAATAGGGCAGGATAACCAAGAGGGGAGCGGAATCCATGGCGCTGATCTATATCGTTGAGGACGACGAGCCCATTCGTCGCGAGCTTGCCGACATCCTTGCCCGTGCCGGTTTTGAGGTCGAGGCCTGCGAATCGTTCGAGCATGTCTCGCGTGATATTCTCGCCGCCGCGCCCGACCTGGTGCTGCTCGACCTGACGCTCCCTGTCAAGGACGGCCAGCATATCTGCCATGAGGTTCGCCGCGAATCCGAGGTTCCCATCATCGTCCTCACTTCGCGCGCGACCGAGATTGACGAGGTCATGGCCATGACGCTCGGCGCGGATGACTTTGTTCCCAAGCCCTACAGCGCGCGCGTGCTCGTGGCGCGCATCAACGCACTGCTGCGTCGCACCGCGGCGGCAGGCGAGCGCAGCACACTTGTCCACAAGGGGCTGGAGCTCGACCTCGCGCGCTCCATGGTCACCAACACGCAAACCGGCGCAAGCACCGAGCTCACCAAAAACGAGCTGCGGATCCTCTCGCTGCTGCTGAGCCGCGCGGGCAAAATCGTCTCGCGCTCGGCCATCATGCAGGACCTGTGGGATTCCGATGCCTTCGTGGACGACAACACGCTCCCCGTAAACATTAACCGCCTGCGCACCACGCTCGATAAGATCGGCATTAAAGGATATCTGACTACGCATCGCGGCCAGGGCTATTCGGTCTAGGGGCCGTTCGTGTCGTTTGCAAAGTTCTTTAAAGATGCCCTGCTCCCCGTCGCCGTGTGGACCTGCGGTGTGCTGCTGAGCTGTTTTGTGCTAACGGTCGCCGGCGCGCCCGTCTCTATCGTGGTCGTGGCGATCGGCGTGTCCTTTATCTTTGGCATGCTCGGCATTGTGATCGAGTACGCGCGCCGTCGCCGCTTTTTGCACCAGCTCGATTGCGCGGCCGAGGAGCTCGAAAGCCCTGCCTGGGTGCAGGAGATGGTGCAATGCCCCACCTACGCTGAGGGCGAGCTTGAGTACGAGGCCCTGTGCCGCGTGGGCAAGGCGGCCTGCGATGAGGTCGCGGAAGGCCGACGCCAGACCGAGGACTATCGCGATTATATTGAGAGTTGGGTTCACGAGGCCAAGCTGCCCCTGGCGGCTGCCCACCTCATTCTTGAAAACCTGGATGGTAGCGCAGATGACCTGACGCGCGTGGATGATCTTGGCCGCGAACTGGCCCGCGTGGAGCGCTATATCGATCAGGCGCTCTACTACGCGCGCTCGGAGGTTGTGGAGCGCGACTATCTCATCCGCCGTTGGAGCCTTAAAGCCCTGGTGACGGGCGCGATCAAGGCCAACGCGCGCGAGCTCATCGCGGCGCACGTAGCACCGGTGTGCGAAAACCTCGACTTCGAGGTATTTACCGACGAGAAATGGCTCGGGTTCATCTTGGGTCAGCTCATCCAGAACAGCATTAAATATGCGCGCGAGGACGGAGCGCAGATTACGTTTTCGGCCGCGCTGCTGGACGAGGGTCTGGCGAGCGAGCGCATCGAGCTTACCGTTGCCGACAACGGCTGCGGCGTGTGCGCGGCCGACCTGCCGCGTGTGTTCGAGAAGGGCTTTACCGGCGACAACGGCCGCACCACCAAGCGCGCAACGGGCATCGGCCTCTACCTGGTGGCACGCCTATGCTCCAAAATGGGCATCGCCGTCACCGCAGCGTCGGAGCCCGGCGAAGGCTTCACCGTAACCTTCGCCTTCTCAACGAACAAGTTCCAATACTTCGAGTAGCCGGTCCGCGTGGCGCAATCGACGGAATCTTCCCGTTTAGGAGGATGACGATTGCTTTGGCTACTATGTTCACGAACGTGAATATAGGTATTACTTGTAAAGCTATAATCACGTTCGGGAACATAGCTTTACAGTTCTATACTATGTTCACGAATGGGAACATAGCTAAGGAGCGACATGAGAACGGTGACAACGACTAAAGTGCTCGATGGGCGCATCAAACTTAAGCCGTCTGAAACTGCTTTCTCGGAACGCATGGTTTTCGATCCGGGCGAGATGGGGAAGGCCCTTAGGCTTAGAAGGCGTGAACTTGGTCTAACTCAACGCGACGTCGCGACTATGACGGGTCGCAGCCTTCGTGTGATAGGCGATATCGAGCGGGGGCGGACAACGGTCGAAATCGGCGTCATTTTCGACTACGCCTCCATCGTGGATATCGATTTTATTCTGAAGGTGAGGGGAAAATAATGGGCGGCACGCTGTTCGTTCATCGTGAGTTTAAGGGATCCTACCAGCTGCTTGGCATATTGGAAGAGAATGCTGGGCTTCCGCTATTCACCTATGTCCCCGAGTACCTCGAGAATGCTGACGCGGTTCCGATTTCGTCCTCGTTGCCCTTGTCGGCCGAGACATTCAGCCCGGACGTAACGAGCTCCTTTTTCTCCGGCATTATTCCAGAGGGACAGCTCAATAGAGACCTTGAGAAAAAGGCTCGGGCGGAACGCGGCGATTACTTTAAGGTCCTCGATTTGGTTCGCAACGAACCCGTCGGCGCTTTGATTTTGACGCGAGAACCTTCGGCCGACGGTCTCGAAATGGGCTATGAGGAGATAGGGGAGAAGCAGCTGAACAAGCTGGCGTACGCGCCAGCGGAGGTGGCCTTTGGTCTTGCGCTCGAGAGTCGAATTTCCCTTGCGGGCGCTCAGGCGAAAATCGGCCTCTACCATGCGGGTGATGACTCATGCGGCGGATGGTATCTGCCCCACGGGGCAGCCCCATCGACGCATATCCTCAAAGCGGGGTCGAAGGCGTTTCCGGGCGAGACGGTTTGTGAAGCGATGTGCGTGAGAGCTGCTTCGCTGATGGATCTATCAGCCGAAGAGTGCTTTCTAATTCGAGTTGAAGATGCCGAACCGATTATCGCCGTGAAGCGGTTTGACCGAGCGATGTCTAATGGTGGTCGTTCGCTCGATGGGCTGCTGGTTCCAAATCGTCTGCACCAGGAGGACATTTGTCAGGCAAAAGGCATTTCGCGCGAGCTTAAATATGAGCCAACGGGCGTCAATTACCTGGGGCTTATCGTCGACGCGGTACGAAGGGTGTCGACGAATCAGATGGAGGATAGGTTTCTTGTTGGCTATAACCAACTGTTCGATTATGCCGTAGGAAACTGCGACAACCATCTTAAGAATTGGTCACTCGTGTGGGACGAGGACTGGAAGCAAGTGAGGTTGGCGCCGCTCTACGACGTGTTGTGTACAACGATCTATCCCAATCTCGTTCGCGAGATGGGGGTTTCGTTTGGCGGAAGCCGAAAAATCGATGATGTGACTCGCGAGTCGGTGTTGAGGCAAATGGCCGAGGCGGGTTTGCCCCAGGGGATCGTCACCGGAATGATTAACGACACCTGCAGTGAGGTGCCAGACGCACTGAGAGATGCAGCGCGCAGCCTCAAAGAAGAAGGTTTCCCTGAGGCAGAAGCAATGTTCGATAAGATCATTCCAGAAGTACAAACCCGCCTAAACAGAATCGCCCCATAACAAAAACGTGCCGCCCCAAACGGGGCGGCACGCCATCTTTTAATCAGATAACTCGTTGAAGTACGGTGACGAAGGCGCAAGGCCGGGAGGGGCTATCTAAGCCGACATCCCGCAGCCGCGAAGCGGCGAGGACGTCGGCGTGATAACCCCGCAGGCCTTGCGCCGACGGGAAGGAACCTACTTCACGACCAAAATGTCGCAGTCCGTGTTACGCAGCAGGAACGTCGAAATCGAGCCCAGCAGCGCATACTTAATCGAGGATAGGCCGCGGGCACCGCAGAGCACCAGGTCGGGCTTGACCACGTCGAGCATCTCGTCCTTGAGGGTTTCGCGAATGCGGCCGGCGCGAATCATAACTTCGACCTCGGGAATGTCGGGATTGGCCTTGGCTTCCTCGAGCTGCTTGGCGATCGAGTTGTTAAAGGCCTCCTCCAAGCCATTAACTAGGTCGACCGGGTAGGCTCCGGCACTCTCGAGCGCCGTCGAATCAATCACGTGCCCGATAATCAGCTTGGCGCCGTTGTTCGCGGCGACCTTGATGGCGCGCGCGAGCACAAAATCCTGCTGCTCAGTACCGTCGAGTGAAACAAATACCTTGGTGTAGCCCTCGTTCATGGTTTCCTCCTTGGTCTATCGCACGGGCGCGGGGCTCGTGCGTCGGGCGGACGCGGGTGCGTTGGCCGCCGGACACTTTACCTTGTTGCAGTTATACCCAAGGATTCCAGTTTGACCGCTCGCAATTCTGTGAACGGGCGAGTTTTTTGGTAAGGGTCGGTTTGGGCACGCCGTTACGGTTGATAATGGGACATCGCCCGCATCGTCCGCAGAACATCTACCGGCGGGTGTCAAACGAGGGGGTCCCTTTGGATATTATCGAGCTTCTAAAATCTGCCTTCATGGGCCTGGTCGAGGGCATCACCGAATGGTTGCCGGTTTCGTCGACGGGCCACATGATCTTGGTGGACGAGTTCGTCAAGATGAACGTGAGCGAGACGTTCTGGAATATGTTCCTGGTCGTGATTCAGCTTGGCGCCATTCTGGCCGTCTGTGTGCTGTTCTTCCACGAGCTCAACCCGTTCTCGCCTAGCAAGGGCAAGGAGGGCCGTCGCGACACCTGGGTGCTGTGGGGCAAGATCGTGCTCGGCTGTATTCCCGCCGCGGCGATTGGCCTGCCGCTCAACGACTGGATGGAGGAGCATTTCTATAATGCTCCCGTCGTGGCGCTGGCGCTCATCGTGTACGGCGTGCTGTTTATCGTGATCGAGAACTGGCGTGCCAGCAAGCGCGAGGAAATGGCCGTTGCGGGTTCGTTTGGCTCGCGCGCCGTGGTGGCGGGCGGACGTCCCGCCGGTGCGCACTTTGCGGCGCCCGCGGCGGCTGTTGCCGAGGATGAGGACGATGACGAGGACCTGGACTTTGGCTCCATCACTACGCTCGAGGACCTGAGCTGGAAGACGGCGCTGGGCATCGGTTGCTTCCAGGTACTTTCGCTGGTGCCGGGTACGTCGCGCTCTGGCTCCACCATCATCGGTGGCCTGCTTTTGGGCTGCACGCGCTCGGTGGCATCCAAGTTCACGTTCTTCCTGGCCATCCCTGTCATGTTTGGCGCGAGTGCGCTCAAGCTGGTCAAGTACTTCATCAAGGGCGGCACGTTCGGCGCCAACGAGGTCGCCATCTTGGGCGTGGGCTGCGTTGTGGCCTTTGTGGTTTCGCTCATTGCCATCAAGTGGCTTATGGGCTTCGTCCGCCGTCACGACTTTAAGTGCTTCGGTGTTTACCGCATCATCCTGGGCATCGTAGTGCTCGCATACTTCTTTGTTCTGGAGCCTATGCTCGGCCTGTAACTTGGTTGACGCTGCGCGGCGGCCAGGGCGACAACTTGTCATTCAAAGAGGGCGGCATGACCAAAAGGTCTATGCCGCCCTCTTTTCATGCCAATTTGTTCGCCCTAGCCGCCGCTCGCTACCGTTGCCGTGACATCGGTGGCTCCGTGATTGGTGCATTGGGGTCAGGTTACTTTGCACCAGCTTGGTGCAGACAAACCTGACACCTTTGCACCAAACCCGCTGGGGCGGGCCTGACGATCGCGCACGGAGTCGTGGTGTGATTTGCGTCGGTGTCCGCGCGGCTCGGTATACTGGTACGGCTCAAACTATGGTGCTGCCCGCAGGCGCGCCGTCCGTCAGATGAGGAGTCGCCCATGACCCAGCCCCTGCCCTGGGAAAAGAACACTGCCGCACCCGTGCCACCCGCGCCGGAACCCGTGCCGCTCGATGCGTACACCGCCCCCGCCGCGCCGGAACCCGAGCTCGTTCCGCTCGACATCTACGACGTCCCGGCTCCGGCGCCCAAGCCCGCCAAGCCGCTCGTCGATATCGATAGCCTGAACCCCGCCCAGCGCGAGGCGGTCCTGACCACTGAGGGCCCACTGCTGGTCCTTGCCGGTGCTGGCTCGGGCAAGACCCGCGTTCTGACCTTCCGCATCGCGCATATGCTTGGCGACCTGGGCGTTAAGCCCTGGCAGGTCCTAGCCATCACGTTTACCAACAAGGCCGCGGCCGAGATGCGCGAGCGTCTGGCAGCGCTCATTCCCACCGGTACCCGCGGCATGTGGGTGTGCACCTTCCACGCCATGTGCGTGCGCATGCTGCGCGAGGACGCCGACCTGCTGGGCTACACCGGTCAGTTCACCATCTACGACGACGATGACTCAAAGCGCATGGTGCGTGACATTATGCAGGCGCTCGGCATTGAGCAAAAGCAGTTCCCCATCAACATGATCCGCAGCAAGATCAGCTCGGCTAAAAACGCCATGATCGGGCCCGAGGACATGCTCAAATCCGCCGACAGCCCCAACGACAAAAAGGCCGCGCAGGTCTATATGGAGCTGGAGCGCCGCCTGCGCGCCGCCAACGCGATGGACTTCGACGACCTGCTCGTGCGCACGCTCGAGCTGCTGCGCACCCGCCCCGAGGTGCTCGACAAGTACCAGGAGCGCTTCCGCTACATTAGCGTCGACGAGTATCAGGACACCAACCACGTCCAGTACGAGATCGCCAACCTGCTGGCCGCCAAGTACCAAAACCTCATGGTCGTGGGCGATGACGATCAGTCCATTTATAGCTGGCGTGGCGCCGACATCACCAATATCCTGGACTTTGAGAAGGACTTTAAAGACTGCAAGACCGTCAAGCTGGAGCAGAACTACCGCTCCACGGGTCATATCCTGAGCGCTGCCAACGCCGTGGTGCGTCACAACTCGCAGCGCAAGGACAAGCGCCTGTTTACGGCCGAGGGCGACGGCGAGAAGATCCAGGCCTTCCAAGCAAGCGATGAGCGCGACGAGGGTCGCTGGATTGCTGGCGAGATCGAAAAGCTGCATGCCAAGGGTACGAGCTATGACGATATCGCCGTGTTCTATCGCACCAACGCCCAGTCGCGTATCCTCGAAGATATGTTCCTGCGCGCGGGCGTGCCCTACAAGATTGTGGGCGGCACGCGATTCTTCGACCGTGCCGAGATCCGCGACGTCATGGCCTACCTCAAGATGATCGTGAACCCGGCCGACGAGATGAGCGTCAAGCGCGTCATCAATACGCCGCGCCGCGGTATCGGCTCCACCTCGATCCAAAAGATTGAGCAGCTGGCGCGCGACAACCGTTGCTCGTTCTTCCAGGCCTGCGAGATCGCGTGCGCCGAGACCGGCATGTTTAGCGCCAAGGTCCGCAATGGCCTGTCGAGCTTTGTGTCGCTGGTGCGCGAAGGTCGCCGCATGGACGGCGAGCTCAAGGACGTTGTCGAGATGATCGTCGACAAGACGGGCCTTCTGCAGGCCTTCCGCGCCGAGGGCACCATGGAGTCCGAGAGCCGCGCCGAGAACATTCAGGAATTCTTGGGCGTTGCTGCCGAATTTGAAGAGACGCACGAGGATATCGAGGGTACGCTCGAGAGCTTGGAAGAGCTGCGCGCGGCTGGCGTTGCCGATGTACCGGCCGGCGCCGAGTCCGAGCCCGTCGTGGTGAGCGCGCCTGCGCCTGAACCGGGGCCGTCTGCCCCGGCATCCTCGTTTGAGGCGCTCGTTGGCGCGCGTGATGCCGCGGGTTCCAATCCGCTCGATAGCCTGGCGGCCCCGGCGCTTTCTCCGCAGGATGCCCTGGCCGCCGCCATCGCGGGCAACGCGTATGCCGCGCCGACGGAGTTGCCGGCGGGCGCCGTGCATGCCGACGAGATCGAGCGCACCTACGGTCCGCTCACCTGCAAGGCGCTGCCGGCACTCATGGAGTGGCTGGCCCTGCGCTCCGACTTGGATTCCCTGGCCGGCGAGACGCATGCCATCACCATGATGACCATCCACTCCGCCAAGGGCCTGGAGTTCCCCGCGGTGTTCGTGGCCGGCATGGAGGAGGGCATCTTCCCGCACGTGCACGACTTTGGCGGCAGCGATGACCCGGGCAAGCTCGAGGAGGAGCGTCGCCTGGCCTACGTTGCCATCACGCGTGCCCGTAAGCGACTGTTCTTGACCTATGCGGCCACACGTCGCACCTACGGTTCGACCTCTGCCAACCCGCGCTCGCGCTTCCTCAACGAGATTCCGTTTGAGGATATCGAGTTTAGCGGTATCGGCTCTGCCGGTTTTGAGGGCACGGGCTGGGAGAAGCGCGGCGACCGTCGCGGCACCTTTGGCTCGGGCATGGGCTCGGACATGTATGGCGGCAAGGTGTTTGGCTCGCATACGCGCTCGACCGGCGGCTCCGGTTCACGCGGTGGATCGAGCTTTGACGATTTCTTTGGCGGTAGCAGCTACGGGACCGAGCGCCATCGTGGGGTTTCGCCCGATGCCGGCCGTGTTGCCTCGACCTTTGGCTCGGGCGCGCCGCGAGCCAAAAAGCCCTCGTCCAAGGTGTCCCCGACGGTGGAGCGCAAGGTCGATCGCGCCAGCGCATCGCAGGACTTTGCCGCGGGCGATACCGTGAGCCACAAGACCTTTGGCACGGGTACCGTGATCTCGGTCGCTGGAGACATGATCGAGGTCCAATTCGAAAAGACCGGCCAGACCAAAAAGCTCATGAAGGGCTTTGCACCGATCGTCAAGCTGTCGTAATCCCGGCGGACCTGGGCGGGCGTATGGGGCAACATCGCCTGCTCGGGCAGTCCTGCGCAAGACGGAGGCCACATTAAGTGGCCTCCTTTGCGTGCGGAACTCGCGATCGATGTTGCCCCATACGCCCGCCCAGGTCCTTGGGTAACGTTGCTTGCGAACGTTGCTTTGCTCGTTCGCTTTTTGATCTGGAGAGCCGGGTGGGCTGATAAATAGATACGAGTAGGGGCTCTCCCGTACATGGACGGGGGAGCCCCTTGTTGCGTTTGGGTTGTTGTTGCGATCTAGAGGTGGCTGATAATCAGTTCCATATTGCCCTCGAGCTCGATCTTGTCCACGGTGCTCGGAGCCAGCAGGTGGCTTCCCTTGTGGACGGGGTCGCCGCAGACGGTGCCTTCGCCGTCGATGATCGACAGGCACATGAAGGGCCAGCGCTGGTCGAGGGTCTTGCTGCCGTCGACGCGTACGCGATCGACGGTGTAGCAGGGGTTGGACTCGAGCTCGGTCACGCCGTCGACCTCGGGCGCGGTCACCGTGCCGTCGGTCGGAGCCTGAGCACCAAAGTCGATGCAGTCGAGGCTCTGCTCAATGTGCAGGGGGCGCAGCTTGCCGTCGGTGCCGGGACGGTCGTAGTCGTACAGGCGATACGTCACGTCGCTCGACTGCTGCGTCTCCAAAATGAGCGTGCCGGTCTTAATGGCATGCACGGTACCGGAGTCGATTTGGAAAAAGTCGCCCTTGTGGATCGGCAACACGTTGAGCATGTCGTCCCAGCGACCGTCCTCGATCATCTGTGCGGCTTCGGCGCGGTCATGCGCGCGCTGGCCGACGATGATTGTGGCGCCGGGCTCGCAGTCCAGCACGTACCAGCACTCGGTTTTGCCCAGGCTGCCGTTCTCGTGCTCGGCGGCGTACTCGTCGTTGGGGTGGATCTGGATCGACAGATCGTCCTTGGCGTCCAGAATCTTAATGAGCAGCGGGAACTCCTTGCCCTCGCAGTTGCCAAAGAGCTCGCGGTGTTCGGCCCACAGCCACGACAGCGTGTGGCCGGCGTACGGGCCCTCCGCAATCTGGCAGTCGCCGTTGGGGTGAGCCGAGATGGCCCAGCACTCGCCGATGGGACCCTCGGGAATGTCATAGCCAAAGACGGTCTCCAGCTGGCGGCCGCCCCAAATCTTCTCGTGGAAGATCGGCGTGAGTTTAATCAAATCGGACATGTGCATACCCCCATCAGGTTGCGCAGGCGCCTCGCGAAATAAGCCAAAGCGAGCGCCCGCCGGATTACAAACTTAAGCCAACGTTACGTTGTGCAGCTCAAAGCGGTCGCCAACGTTGCGCGAGATTGAGTACTCAAACGCGGCACCGCTGTCCAAAAAGCCAATCTGGTTGAGCTCGAGCAGGGGAGCGCCGGGTTTGGTGTCCAGGCGCTCGGCCTCTTCCTCGGTTGCCGCCACGGCGCGGATGGTGCGGTGGAAGCTCGAGATCTTAAGCCCGCACTGCTCGCGGATATAGCTGTAGACCGACGCGTACAGGTCCTTTTTCTTCAGACCCGGGATCAGCTCGAGCGGCATATAGGTGTACTCGATAACGATGGGCAGGCCATCGACCTCGCGTACGCGCACGATGTGATAGGCAAAGTCGTCTTCGGCCATTCCCAGCTGGGTGGCAACCTCTGCCGGCGGATTGACGATCGAGAAATCGTAGACCACCGAGGCGACCTTCTCGCCGCGATGCTCGTACGAAAAGCCTTGGGCGCGGTCATTCTTGCCCTGGAAAAACGCTTTGCCGGGGAGCCCTGCGGCGTCTTTGACGTAGGTGCCCGATCCGCGACGACTCGTGACCAAGCCTTCCTCGGTAATCTGCTCAATCGCTCGTTTGACGGTGATTTTGGAAACGCCATACAGCTTGCAGAACTCAACGACGGTAGGAAGCTTGTCGCCCGGTTTAAGAGCGCCATCCTCGATAGTGCGACGAATATCTGCAGCTATCGCCTCGTATTTGGGAATCATGGAGCCTCCTTTCCAACTTGATTGAGTATAAAAGAAAGTATAGTTAACACCTAAGCATCCCTATTATATATTGAAAAAGTTCGAGAAAGATATAATTAAAAGTCGCTTTGCATATAAATTAGAGCGCTCTAAATAGATAAACATCTGAGTAATGTCGTGTTAAGCGGTCATTCGCGTTTTTCCAGATAAAACCTGCCAAAACAAACCTGTCCCTTTTTGGTAGGTTTTTGCCTTGGGAGCGGTACCATACAGGCAATGTTTAAACGAGAAAGGTGGGCTCCCATGGAACCTAAGCAGTACTACATCGGCATTGACGTCGGCGGCACTTCGGTCAAGGAGGGCCTGTTCGACGAAGACGGTAACCTGCTTGCCAAGGCCAGCGTGCCCACGCCTCCCATCGTTGACGCTGCGGGCTTTGCCGCGGTGACCGAGGCTATCGACCAGGTGGTCGCCAAGGCCCAGGTTCCGCGTGCCTTTGTGGCGGGCATTGGCCTGGCCGTTCCGTGCCCCATCCCGGCATCGGGCGATGCCAAGGTCAAGGCCAACATTGCCATCAACCTGCCTGAACTGAGGATTGCCATCCAGGAGCACTGCCCCGACGCGGTCGTTAAGTACGAGAACGACGCCAACGCCGCTGCTATGGGCGAGGCCTGGCTCGGCTCTGCCAAGGGCGTACAGAACGTGGTGATGGTCACCATCGGTACCGGCGTGGGCGGCGGCGTTATCGTTAACGGCGACGTGGTATCGGGTGTTGTGGGCGCCGGCGGCGAGATTGGCCACATGTGCCTGAACCCGGCTGAGGAGCGCACCTGCGGCTGCGGCGGCCATGGGCATCTGGGGCAGTATTTCAGCGCCACCGGCGTGGTGAGCAACTACCTTGCCGAGTGCAAGAAGGCGGGCGTCGAGCCCATCGAGCTGACCGGCCCCTCCGATTCCAAGGACGTGTTCCAGGCCTGCCGCGAGGGCGACAAGCTCGCGCTGGCCGCGGCCGATACCATGGCCGACTATCTTGGCCGCGCACTGGCGCTTATTGCCAACGTGGTTGATCCCGAGATGTTCCTCATCGGCGGCGGCGCTTCCGCCTCGGCCGATGTCTACCTCGACAAGGTTCGCGAGCACTTTAAGCAGTATGCGCTTTCCGCCTCGCGCGAGACACCCATTAAGGTCGCTTCGCTCGGAAACGACGCCGGCATCATCGGTGCCGCCTACGTAGCCCTGCGCGCCGCCGGTAAATAGCTGGTGCAAGGGGGAGAGGTTACTTTGCACCAACATGGTGCAAAAGGGATAGCCTTGGCCCCCGCGCCTGCGCCCCAAAATATGCCGTGGCCCTTCCGTCTGCGAAGGCTCGGCATCGGCGTGCTACCATAGCTACGTCCAAGTACACATATCAAGTGGAGGATACCCATGGCAAACGTTCTTGTCTTTGGTCACCAGAACCCCGATAACGACGCCATCATGAGCGCCGTCGTCCTGTCCCAGCTGCTCAACCAGGTTGAGTATGCCGGCAACACCTACGAGGCCTGCGCCCTTGGTCAGCTTCCGGCCGAGTCCGCCAAGCTGCTCGCCGACGCCGGCATCGCCGAGCCCCGCGTGATCGAGTCCGTCGAGGCCGGTCAGCTCGTCGTCCTCACCGACCACAACGAGTCTGCCCAGTCCGTCGCCGGCCTTAAGGACGCCACGGTCTTTGGCGTTGTCGATCATCACCGCATCGGCGACTTCGAGACCGCCGGCCCGCTGCACTACATCTGCCTGCCCTGGGGCTCCAGCTGCACCATCGTCACCAAGCTCGCCGACGTGCTCGGCGTTGAGCTTTCCGACGTCCAGGCCAAGCTGCTGCTCTCCGCCATGATGACCGACCACGCTCATGCTCAAGAGCCCCACCACCACTGATGTCGACCGCGCCGTCGCCGCCAAGCTCGGCGAGCAGGTGGGTGTCGATCCGGTTAAGTTTGGCATGAAGGTCTTCCTCACCCGTCCGTCCGGCTCCTTCACCGCAGCCGAGATGGTCGGCAACGACATTAAGATGTTCGAGCCCGCCGGCAAGAAGCTGCTTATCGGCCAGTACGAGACCGTCGACAAGACCCGCGCGCTCGGCATGATCGACGAGATTCGCGAGGCCATGCGCGCCTACGCCGCCGAGAAGGGTGCCGACGGCATCGTCCTGTGCATCACCGACATCATGGAGGAGGGCTCGCAGGTCCTGCTCGAGGGCGAGACCGAGGCCGCTCAGAAGGGCCTGGGCATTGCCGACGAGCACGACGGCGTCTGGATGCCGGGCGTCCTCTCCCGTAAGAAGCAGGTCGCAGCCCCCATCATGGCCGCCTGCTAGGTTTAGTTGACCAAACGCCACGACCGGATCGCGGACGCCCCGCGCTCCGGTCGTTTTTTGTGCACGGCGCCGCGTCGTCTCTCGGACAGGTGTGCCCGTGCCGTTGAGCAAATAATGTTCAACCTGTGGTTCCGCTTTTCGGCCACGCCTGCGTGCTTGTCGTGCAGGGTAGGCTAGATGCAAGCGTAATACGTTAGAGCGCGGCGCCGCCACTTGGGCGGGCCGTGCTTTTTTAAGACGGGAACTTTCCCGTGAAAGGAGCCGCCCATGGCAGCAACTGAGCAGCTGTTCAACGTTCGTGAGCGCAAGCGCTTTGAACGTCACGACATTTGGGAGCGCATCGCCGAGAACGGCACGATTTCCGCCGCGGTCATGGTGATTGCCGCCATCGCCGCCGTCATTTGCGCCAATACCGATGCCTACGAGGCCATCCATCACTTTTTGGAGACCCCGCTGTATGTGGGTCTGGGCAACCTTACGGCTGGTCTCACCGTTGAGCTTTTCGTCAACGACTTCCTCATGGCGATTTTCTTTTTGTTGGTGGGCATTGAGCTTAAGTACGAGATGACGGTCGGCGAGCTCAAAAACCCGCGTCAGGCCATGCTTCCCATGCTGGCAGCCGTGGGCGGCGTCGTCGTTCCCGCCTGCATCTACCTGATCTTTAACCATGCCGGCGCGCACAACGGCTGGGCCATTCCCATGGCAACCGATATTGCCTTTGCGCTGGGCGTGCTGTCGCTTTTGGGCAATCGCGTGCCCAACGGCGTGCGCGTGTTCTTCTCGACGCTCGCTATCGCCGACGACCTGATCTCCATCGCCGCCATCGCCATCTTCTACGGTCAGAGCCCCAATCCGTTTTGGTTGGGCGCCGCCGCGCTTGTGACCTGCGCGCTCGTGTGGCTCAACAAGACGCAGCATTACCGCCTTGCCCCGTATTCGGTACTGGGTCTGCTGTTGTGGTTCTGCATGTTCAAGAGCGGCGTACATGCCACGCTTGCTGGCGTCATCCTGGCCTTCACCATTCCGGCCAAGTGCGGCGTCAAGCTCGATAGTCTCACCGATTGGCTGGGCGAGTGCCTGCCGCTGCTCGATGACCGCTACGACGACGAGGCACACATCCTGGGCCAGCATGACTTTACCGTCTCGACCACCAAGGTCGAGCGCGTCATGCACCGCGTGACCCCGCCGCTCATCCGCATGGAGCGTCTGATCTCCACGCCGGTCAACTTTGTGATCCTGCCGATCTTTGCGTTCGTAAACGCTCAGGTTCGCTTAGTGGGCGTGGACATGAGCACGCTGCTCACCGACCCGGTGACGCTCGGCGTGTACTTTGGCATGCTGCTGGGCAAGCCGATCGGCATCTTTGGTATGACGTTTGCCCTGGTTAAGCTTAAGATCTCCGAGCTGCCGCATAACGTTAACTGGCACATGATTGCCGGTGTGGGCATTCTGGGCGGTATCGGCTTTACCATGTCGATTCTCATCAGCGGTCTTGCCTTTCCGACGGCCCAGTTTGAGGTTCTTGCAGCCAAGGCCGCTATTCTCGCCGGCTCTGTCACCGCGGCCGTGCTTGGCATGATCTACATGAGTGTGATCTGCAAGCACCCCGCGACCAAGGACGAGTAAGAGCGCGAAAACCGGCTCCAGAACCGATTCGGGCGCGTTCAAAATGCGGATTCGGGCGGTGCTTGCCGCCTGCCAGACACCCCAGTGGTCAAAAAACGCCGTTTGTGAGTACTGTCACAAGCGGCGTTTCATTTTAGGTGTGGAAAATAATGAACACAATCTTGTTATCTGTACGTTAACGAGTAATCGCTTGACTCAAATTTGGCGACAGCTACTGCTCGGAAAGGAAATTTGGGGTAGCGCGCAGAGATGTGGTGTAAGAGGCGGGGCATGCCCCGCCTCTTCTCTTT
>CALBBA010000189.1 GCA_937926755.1 uncultured Collinsella sp. | reverse complement strand
CCTTGCCGACCAGCACGTTTTTGATCTGGCTGTTAGCCTACCAAGAGTGCTGACGGCTCCGCATAAAGTGCGGCAGAGTGCCACCTCGCAAACGGAGTTAGCTTGATTCGCTTACGCGCACTTCAAAGTCAAAGGAGTTGCTTTCGCCTCGATACGTCGCCAGGGAATACTCGACGGGAGAGTCAAGCGCGTCTCGTGCAACGGTTTGGAAAATGATGAGGGGGTCGCCCTCCTCAATGTCGAGCAGGGCGGCGGTTGTCACATCGGCTTTTGAGACCTCGAGGTGACGGCGCGCTCGCTCGACTGGGTTGCCAGATTCGCTCATGGCAAAATACAGGCTGGTCTCTTCAAAGTTGACGGCATCGAAGTCTTGGTACGATTTGCAGGGAATATAGCTTTCCACAAATACGTTGGGCGTATCGTCGGCATATCTTAGGCGGACGAGTTTGTACACGTCTTCGCCGGGCTCTAACTCAAGCTTGCCGGCGATTTCGGTTGTTGCTTTGACGCGCTTGAAGGTGAGGACCTTGGTGCGTGGCACGCGCCCGGCTCGTTTCATCTCATCTTCGAAGCTCATAATGCGCATGGCAAAGGTCTGATCGACCTTGGGGAGCGTTACAACGGTGCCGCGCCGCCGCCGTTTTTCCAAGTAGCCCTCGCTTACAAGCGCTTGCATGGCCTGGCGAATAGTTGACCGGCTGACGCCGTACATATCGCATAGCTGCATTTCAGAGGGAATGGCTTCGCCTACAGCGTATGTGCCGTTTTTAATTTTGGCGAGTAGGTCATCTTTGATTTGGTCGTAGAGCGTCATTTTGTCATACCTTTTTAAGGCCGAAGTTGAAACGAATATAGCATATGGGGCGGAGCCATAAGGCTCCGCCCCGATGGCCGGCCTAAATTGTTGGCTTGCCGATTGAACTATTGCTTAGAAGACGCCCAGCAGGCAAAGCGCAGAAACCACGACGGTCAGGATGACGATGACCTTGGTGGGGCTGTACTGCTTCTTACCCAGCATCCACCAGGTGATTAGCACGGTCGCCAGGGGAAGGATGGAGGGGAACACGCCGTCGAGGGTGGCCTGCAGGGGCTGCCACTCGCCGCCCAGCGGGATGTTGAGGGCGGTGGTCAGGCCTATGTTGCCTGCGGCGAGGGCGCCGATGACCATGATGCCCAGAATGTTGAAGGCGTCGGTGATGCGGCGGGCGTTCTCGCCCACGATGACGTCGATGGCGCCGACGCCGAGCTTATATCCGGTGCGGTAGCTGATAAACGAGATAAGTGGGCCGATGATGCCGTAGGCGATCATATAGAACAGCGGGCCAATCGGGCTACCGTTGGTGGCGAGGCTCATGCCGATCGAGAGCAGAATGGGAACGATGATGCCCTGAATGATGGAGTCGCCGATGCCCGCCAGCGGTCCCATGAGGGTCGCTTTGATATTGTTGGGCATATCCTCGGAGACCTCGCCGCCCATGGCGATGTTCTCCTCGAGGGAGGTTACGATGCCATTGATGAGCTGTCCGGTTTGGGGCTCGGTGTTGAAGAACACGGAGTGGCGGACGAGCAAGCGGCGCTTGGCCTCGGGGTCATCTTTGTAGTACTTTTCCGCAAAGGGAAGGTAGGCCCAGGCGTAGGCGTGACCCTGCAGCTTCTCGTAGCTCATCGAGGCCAGGTGGGTGAAGGCCCAGCGTAGCCAGATGGTGTTGAGCTCCTTGTTGGAAAGGTGGCCGTCATTACCGGTCTTCTCGGCGGTGGCGTTGTTGGGTTCCGTAGTCATATGAGTTCGCTCCTTCGGGGATTAGAACAGGTCGTCGTCTTCGTAGACCGCTGCGGTCTCCTGGGGCTCGGCAGCTGCGAGCGCGGGCTCGGCGGATTTGCCGCTCGACAGGAACACGAGGTAGGCGACGAGTGCGGCGAGGAACACGATGGCGATCATGGAAAGGCCGGCGAAGGCGAGGAGCACGAAGCCCGCGAGGAAGAAGATTAACTGGGCCTTGTCCTTGATCACGATGTTCATGAGCATGCCGATGCCCAGTGCGGGGAGGACGCCGCCGAGGACGGAGATAATGTGCGTGACGACCTCGGGAACGCTATTGAGCAGGGTGTCGACTACGCTTTGGCCGAAGTAGACGACAAGGAACACCGGGACGGCGCGGATGAAGAACGTGCAGATCTGGGGATAGATGATGTGCCATTTGGTGATACCGCGGCCGTCGTTGGCCTCAGCGGCGGCCTGGGCCTTGCCGTTGAAGAAGGAGTAGAGGGCCATGCGGGTGTTGTAGAAAATAAGACCAAGAGTTTGACCCATAAGCACGGAGAGGGTGACAGCAATCGCCGGGTCTTTGGTGGTGGCCATGGCCAATCCGATGCCGCCGTAGGAAGCGTACGTGATCTCGGAGTTGGTAGCACCGCCGGTGGACAGATTGGCGATGAAGACAGCCTGGACGGCGACGCCGCACAGGACGCCGGCGCTCACGTCACCGAAGACGAGGCCGCACAGCAGGCCGGCGACGAGCGGACGGCCCATTACGTAGTAGCCGCCGGACATGCCGAATAGGCAGGCGCTCTCGATGGCGCCCAGGTAGCAGAAGACGCCGCACATAAGCGCGGGGAAGAGCAGGGTAAGGTCCATGGTGTTCCTCCTAAGCTGGTGTTGATGCGTTTACATCGACTGGTACTTGGCCTTGAGTGTGGGCCAGGTGCGGATGGCATCGTCGGGCAGCAGTTGGAACTGTAGGTCGATGCCGGCGGCTTCGAGCTCGTCGAGTGCCACGACGTCCTCATCGTTCATCATCACGGTATTGCCCATGTTCTTGGTGCCCTCGCGCGTGGCGTTGAGGTTGCCGATGTTGAGCACGCCGCCGAAGTCGCCGCCAATCTTGACCAGATCGGCGAAGTTACGGATTGAGTCGGAGATGACGAAGAAGTTCTTTGCCGAGGCTTGGGCCTTGGCAAGGGCCTCGGGACCCTGGGCGAGGGTGTAAATGCCGAGTTTGAGCTTGCCTGCGGCTGCTTTGAGCACTTTGCAGCGCAGTTGATCTGCGGCGATCTTGTCGCTGATTACCAAGATGGCGTCAGCCGGCTTTACCGCGACCCATCGAGTGGTTGTTTGTCCGTGGATGACTCGGTCGTCCACACGTGCGAGCACGATTGCCATTATGTCTCCTTCCATCGAGCGATTCCTTTGGGCGAATCGCGTTGTTGCTTAAAACAGGTCGTCGTCTGCGAGTGATTCACCTTCGTCGGGGAGGGTCGCAGCGGTAATTCCAGAAGATCCGGCATTGAGTGCGAGTTCGACGACGGCGTCCAAATCGTCACTTGCCGCGGCTGCGATGCCGACCTCGATAAGCATGCCGAAATTGAAGCCCGAGACGACGCGCAAGCGTTCGGGGCTCTCAAGGAACAGGGCGTATGCCTCGTTGTAGGGGGTTCCGCCGAGTAGGTCTGCGAGGATGAGCGTGTTTCCCGATTCGAGTTGGGCCTCAACCGCATTGGAAAGATGCTCGCGGAAGACGTCGACGCCGTCGTCTCCTAGGCCCACTGCAATGATGGGGCTGTCGCTCGAGACCATTTTCTTATAGGTATCGAGCATGCCGTCGCAAAGCGTGCCGTGCGAAGTTAATACGATGTTCACTGGTAACTCCTTTCGTTGCGCTTAATCATACATGTATGATCAAAATGTTGATAGTTTGAGTCTATTCCACTATATAAACGGTATTAAATCAGACATAAACGGTAAAACGGATTATGTAGCGGTAATATGTATGACAATATGTTAGGATACAGGCATGCACCAACCCCAATGAAGGGAGCCGTCATGGCACGTTACACGCTCGATGATCTCGCCCGCTTGGTTGATCACACCAACCTCCACCCCGACGCCACGCGCGAGGATATGGAGAAGCTCTGCCAGGAGGCAAAGGACTATCACTTCAAGATGGTCGCCATCAATTCCGTCCAGTCCAAGCTCTGCTCCGAGCTCCTCGCCGGCACCGACATCCATACCGGCGCCGCCATCAGTTTCCCCCTCGGCCAGACCACCATTGCCACCAAGGTCTTCGAGACCAAGGATGCATTGGCCAACGGCGCGAACGAGATCGATTACGTGGTCAACCTCACCGAGGTCAAGGCCGGCAATTGGGCCTACATCAAGGATGAGATGCAGCAGATTGTCGATATCTGCCGTGATGCCGACGTCCCCTCCAAGGTTATCTTCGAGAATTGCCTGCTCACCGAGGATGAGAAACTCGAGCTGTGCAAGATCGCAAGCGTGGTCCTGCCCACTTTCGTGAAGACCTCCACCGGATTCTCCATTGGCGGCGCAACCGTCGAGGACGTCCGACTCATGCGCGAGCACACCGACCCCCGTGTCAAGGTTAAGGCCGCTGGTGGTATCCGCACCGCCGACGCTTTCCTCGATATGGTTCGTGCCGGTGCCGAGCGCATCGGCTGCAGCGCCGGCATACCCATCATCGACGAGTTGCGTGCGCGCATGGAGCGCGACGGTATCGACGCCTTCGAGCTGTAAGGAGTGCATATGGGACCTATCCTGCTCAAACCCAACTATATTTCCCCCGTCTGGTCGGGTCCGCGCGTCAACGATGCGCGCGGCCTTTCCGGGGATACCCTATACGGCGAGTCGTTTGACGTGTCTGTGCACGATGGGCTGGTCAACGATGTCGACGGCGGCCCGTTCGACGGCATGCCGCTCGATCGCGTGATAGCCGAGAACAAGGCCGCCATCATGGGCGAGCTCAATCACGACGGCATCGTGCAGATCATCACGATGGATGCCGGCGAGAACCTATCCGTCCAGGTGCATCCCGACGAGGCATACGCCCGCGAACACGAGTCCGACCACGAGAAGGCGGAGTCCTGGTACATCCTGGACGCCGAGCCCGGCGCCTCGATCATTTGCGGCACGACGACCGACGACCTCGATGCGCTGCGCGGCGCAGCGGCGGATGACAGTGTGGGCGACCGCTACGGAAGGCGCGTTCCCGTGAGCGAAGGCGACTTCGTGTTAATCCCTGCGGGGACCATGCATGCGATGGGCGCGGGCGTATTCGCCCTCGAGGTCGGTAGCCTGGGCTTCAAGACGTATCGGTTGTGCGATTGGGGCCGCGGTCGCGAGCTTCATGTCGAGCAGGCGTTCGACGTACTCGACACATCAATCCGTCCCGAGCCCGCGCATTTCGGCGCCTTCGATCCGAAGGCCCCCGCGAATGTGCGTCGTGGCGTCACACACCGCCTGTTCACCTCAGACGTCGTTGACGTCCGGGGCGAATGGGAGTGCCCCCTGGGCGATCGGTATGCCGTGCTGTCCTGCGTGGGCGGTCATGCCCGGGTGGTCACGGACGACGGCGCCGTCGAGCTCCCCCGTACCGTCTCTGCGCTGATTCCTGCGAGTGCGGGTTCGTTCACGGTCGAGGGAACGTGTCGCGTGTTGGTGAGCCGCGTCGTCGATGGGCGTGACGGCCAGCGCGACGGGGAGTAATTGGAGGTCAATATGTCTGGATCAAAGCCTCGTGTTGTGGTGACGGGTGCAAATGGGTATCTTGCGAGCCTCATTCGTTTGTACAACGCCGATAAGTTCGATTTTGTCAACGTTACAAGGACCGATGTTGACCTTGTCAATGTTGAGGAAGTTGCCGAGTTTTTTGCCGGCCTCGATTTCGATATCTGCCTTCATATGGCAGCTGACGCTTCGACTGCCCATTGCGAGAATGACCCCGAGGGAACGCATCGAATCAATACGGAGTCGGCGATTGCCATTGCGCGGGCCTGCCGTGCCTGCGGCGCCCGTATGGTCTTCTTTTCAACCGAGCAGTGTTTCAATGCCTCGACAGGCGAGCCTCCGTTTCACGAGGACGACGAGATGGCTACCACCACGCGATACGGTGCACAGAAGATGGAGGCGGATGATTGGATCAGGGAAAACCTCGATAATTATCTGATCTTGCGCCTTTCGTGGATGTTTGGCCTTCCCATGCCTGGGGCAAAGCCCGCCCCCAATATCTTGACGAATGTTTTGCACGCAGTTCGGACGGGAGAGCCGGCGGCGTTTCGCGTGCATGAGCGGCGGAACATGACGTACGGTCTGGAGTTGGCAAATGCCCTGCCGCAAATCCTTATACTGCCCAGTGGGGCATATCATTTTGCGAGCCAAAACGGCTTGAGCACGTATGAGACCGCGCGCCTTGTTGCGCGGCGACTTGGTTGTGCCGAGCAGAGTATCGATGAGCTCGTGCTTCCGGACACTACGACCTATGCTGACCGACCCAGGGACTTTCGTCTTTCATCTGAAAAGCTTGCACGAGCGGGGGTGCGCCTCGGAACGTTTGAAGATAGCCTCGAAAGCTGCTTGAAGGATTTTGGATTGATTTAGCATGTGCAGCGCCGATGGCATATCGGCCGCTCGATTCGAAGACCCAGCCGCAAGTTTGGCTGGGTCTTTTCGTGGGTATGGTTTGTGTCGGCGTTCGGCAGAAGCACATTGTTGGAGCGCGGGCGTCCTTCTTCTGGGACGAGGCTCAAAAAATCATCGGGCAGGTGGCTAAAAGAGCTCCGTCCCAAAAAGACTGCCCCCGCTGCGGCCGGCTAGTCCTGAGCCTTGATGCTTGGCAGCAGAATCTGGGCGAGGTAGTCGCACTCGAGCTTGGTCGCGGCGTCGGCCTTGCCGTCCTTGCCGACCAGCACGTTTTTGATCTGGCTGTAGGTGTAGCGGTTGCCGGTCGTAAGCTCGACAAGCTCGATGGCCGTGTCCATGGGGTAGGTCGACACGGGATCCTGCGTGCGCCCGTTGATGGTCTGGGGCACCACATACGGATAAACGGGCCCGCTGGCATAGACCGTATAGCCGTTGCCCAGGCTGGCCGCACCCAAAACCGTATCGCCTTCATCGGGCGTAAAGCTCTCACCGTCGCGCACGGCGACAAGGGTCACAATCGGTGTATTGGTATCGTCGGCAAGGTAGATGCACAGCGTGCTGCCGTTTTGCCAGGTCGCGACCTTGCCATACCACTCGACGGGAATATCGAGCTGATACAGATTCGTCGCCTTATGTCGAGCGTCGGCATCGCGGGCCGCCTGTGCCTTCTGCGCGCTTACGGCGTTGGCGGCGGCATCACGGCGCGTGATTGCTGCCTGCTGGAGCACCTTGGCGGCAGCGGCGGAGCTTGTGCCGCCCTCCTCGGCATGCTTGGCGGCGGCATCGATCTGGTCGTCGGTTACCGTGTCGGCCGAAGGTACCTTGAGCTTAAAGGTGGCCTGGCCGCTCAGGTCCTGTCCGTCGCTCTTGATAGCGACCTGCGCCTTGGTGGTCGGGACGGTATAGATGGTGCCGTCGGCCGCGATGGGGGAGGCAGCGATGGTGAGCGTGTAGTCGCCAGGCAGCAGCTTGATGCCGCGGCCATGCTCGTCCACGTAGAGCGTTTCGCTCACAGAAGAGCCATCAGAATCCTGACCGCTCACCTGCACGGGGATCTTAGAGCCGGTCGAGCAGTCGAGCCCCGCGGCACGTACGCCGATTCGCACCGACATCATGGTATGCGCATTCGCGGCAACAGTGGCGGCCTGCTCTTGCCGGTATCCGTTCCACGCGGCATATCCTGCGCCACCGGCGACCAGCGCGATCGCCACGACGCCGGCAATCATCAGATTGCGACGCTTGGGAGACATCTTGCGACGGCGATCTTGGGCTTCGCGTGCCGATGGAACGGACGGTAGGGGAATATCACCCATGGCGATGGTCTCGTCTACGACAGGCGCAGAGCCTAAGCCGGGGAGCTCGCGGGTCAGCGAATCCTCGGCCGGCAAGCTGTCGAGCAAGATGGTTTCCTCGCTCGTGTCGGATTCGGGCTGGTCGTCGGCCTCGCATTCGGATTCCTCGTGCCCCGTCTCGTCTTCGGTGGGCGCGGCGCCATCGTCTTTTGCATCCTGATCATCGAGCTGTGCCTCGATTTCCGGCTCATCCTGCGCATCAACGCTCGAATCGTCAAACGCAATCTCGGCCAGCGCGATCTGGTCTAGGCTCTCCAGGGCCTCGGCACACGCTTCTGCATCTTGGGCCGCATCCTCTTGGCCTATCGTCTCATCTTTCATATATCCCCCAAGCTCAATATCGGGACAACAATGTACCCAAAAATGGGGCCATATAGGGCCGTCAGGCGGTTGGAAATCTGATTTTATCCGTGCGAGAGGTTTTGAATATGTGTGTGTGAGTGGAATGTGTGCGTGAATGCGCGCAACAACAAAAAGCCCCGGAAAGCAGGCGAATCGCTTTCCGGGGCTGCGCGTGACGCGCGATTGCGGCATCGGCTAAGTTTGCATACATCCAAATGTGGACGGAATAAACACGTTACTCGGCGTGTGCGTAATCAACCTTGGCGCGGCGGGCGGTGGCCTTCTCCCAATCGCCGGTGCCCTCAAAGACATCCTGCTTGTAGGGGTTGCGGCCGAGCTTCTTGGCACGGTAGATGATGTAGATGATCGCGGCGATGTTGGCGACCAGTGCGGCGATCGAGACTGCGGTGGCGGCGCCGGGGTCGAGCGTGGAGTGGGTCACAAAGATGGACTCCTCCTGGAAGTAGGGGAACACCTGGGCAAACATGCACCAAATAGCCAGCGTAAAGGCACGGTTCTGGATCCAGCCGCCCTTGTTCCAGATAAAGGCGGCGACGGTGGGCGCCAGCAGCAGTGCAAAGCCGCAGAACCAGGAGTGGGTGGGCAGGCAGTTGTAGGTGTAGCAGAAGTTCCAGATATCGTAGGCGATGATGTAGACCCAGGTCATGTCGGGCCACAGCATGTCAGTCTTGTCCTCGGAGGCGTAGACGCTCCACCAACCGGTCATGCAGAAGATGTTGATGATACCGGCGATGCCGTTGAACACGTTGTTCCAGCCGGCCAGCTGCGTAGCACCTTCGGAGGTGACCCAGGTGGACTGGCCCAGGACAAAGAAGTGATAGGCGCTCTCAAAGTCGGACACGACGGCGATCATGATGTTGATGGCCACGATCACAAACGGCCAAGCGCGGAACCAATGCGCCTTGCCGATCTTGCCCCACTGGTACTTAATGGCAATGAAGCCCCAGCAACCGGCAAGCGCCGCGTATACCTTGGCGTAGTGGAACCAGCTGTTCTGGTACACATGGGTGGGGTTGGTGAGCGTCCACTCGGCACCCTGTGAGACGCCGATGGCGATGGCGACGCAGTAGATGGTCATGGCCAGCGGAGCCACGCCAAAGATGATGGCCGCGCCGAGCTTGGTGCGGCGGCCGACCTCGTTGAGCACGATCAGGCCGATAAAGACCATGGCCCAGCCGACCCAGTGGATAAGGGTATTGCTACCCCAAACATCGAACAGCATGCTGCTCTCCTTTCACACGCCCGCGGCCCCTCTTCTGATCGCGGGCAGTTTGGCCAAATGTCGTCAGTTCTGGGGCTTGCGCTCCGGATACTTGGCGGTGTAGCCCTCGATGTGGAGCGTCGAGGCGATGATTTCCTTGACCGTCTCGTCGGGCACATCGGGGTGCGTGCGGATATACATCAACAACCCCATGATGAGGGTGTAGAACGTCTCGTAGACATGGTCGATGCGTAGCTCGTGATGGGCGACAAAATCCACCACGGTGGTGTCGCAGATATACTGCGCCACGCGCTGGACCACGTTGTGCAAAAAGCCGCCGTAGAGTGCGCCGCTGCTCGAGGTGAGTGTGCTCGGCAGCTCGTGGCCGCTGGCGACCAGGCGCTTAAAGAGCGGGGCGACGGTGTCGAGTGCGCCCTCGATATCACCGACGATGCGGCTGGCATTCCACTGCTCGAGCTCGGCGATAAAACCGTCGATCACATCGTCCATCACGGCGGTGACGGCGGCGTCCATATCGGCGAAGTAGTGGTAGAACAGCGAGCGCGTGCAGCCGGCTCGCTTGGTCACGGCCGAGACAGACAGATGCGACACGCCCAGCTCGGAGCTTACGGTGCGCACGGCGGCGAGGATCTCGCGACGGCGTTCGTCGCCCGTCAGGCGCTTTGCCGCGCTGTCGGATGCGGGGACGGCATCGACCACAGAGGTATCTGCTGTGTTGTTGCCCATGCGTTTGCCGCCTTTCATCCGTTTGGGCCCGACCATTCGCCTAACAGTCTTGAATATTGTTGACGGTTCGTCAATACTATTTTTGACACAATGTCAACAATGACAGGTGAACGGCATGGGAGCATGCCCGGCCTGCAAAAAAAGAGGGGTGCCGCGGCCTCGCCGGGCTGTGGCAAGAGAAGGGACAACCATGATTCTCAACGGACCGGGGATTAGCTACACCGAGCCCGATATCGGCGCGGAGTTTGTACCACCGCTGCCGGAGCATCCGCGCGAGGCCATCGTCAAACTGTGCGAGCACTGCACCAACCGCCTGCTGCACCGCGACGAGCTGCTGGGCTACGAGTACTGGTCGTTTGCCGAGGCCGCGACTGACGAGCAGGCCGAGGTGCTCTGCAAGATGAAGATGCGCCGTCCCTACACGCTGCCCGAGATGATCAAGCTCACCGGCATGCCCGAGGCCGATATCGAGAAGATGCTCGACGACATGAGCTACACGGGCCTGCTCGAGTACAACTGGGAAAACCCCGAGCGCGCTAAGCAGTGGGTCCTGCCCATGCTGGTGCCGGGTTCCGCCGAATTCCTCAACATGCGCGTTGGCCAGCTCGAGGAGCATCCGGTCTACGCTAAGTTCTTTGAGCAGGCGTCCAAGGGGCCGCTGTCCAAGGCCACGCCGATGGTGCCGCCCGGAGGCGCCGGCATCGGCATGCATGTCATTCCGGTCGAGAAGGCCATCGATGCCGCGAGCACGTCGGTGCCGATTGAGCATATCGAGCACTGGCTCGACAAGTACGAGGGCAAGTATGCCGCCAGCACCTGCAGCTGCCGTGCGAGCCGTCGCGTGATGGGCGAGGGCTGCGCCGACGATCCGGCCGATTGGTGCATTGCCGTGGGCGATATGGCCGACTACGTGGTCGAGACCGACCGCGGGCATTACGTGACCCGCGACGAGGTCTACGGCATCTTGCATCAGGCCGAGGACAACGGCTTTGTGCACCAGATCACCAACATTGACGGAGAGAACAAGATCTTCGCCATCTGCAACTGCAACGTCAACGTGTGCTACGCCCTGCGCACCTCTCAGCTGTTCAACACGCCCAACCTGTCGCGCTCGGCCTATGTCGCCAAGGTCGAGAAGGACAAGTGCGTGGCCTGCGGTCGCTGCGTTGAGGTGTGTCCGGCCGGCGCTGCCAAGCTGGGCCAGAAGCTCTGCAGCAAAAAGGCCGGCGGACAGGTGCCCGAGTATCCGCGCCAGGAGCTGCCCGATGCCACCAAGTGGGACCACACCAAGTGGTCGCCCAACTACCGCAACGACAACCGCATCGAGACGCATGGGTCCGGCACCGCTCCCTGCAAGACGGCCTGCCCCGCGCATGTCGCCGTTCAGGGTTATTTGAAGCTTGCGGCTCAGGGTCGCTATGACGAGGCCCTGGCACTCATTAAGCGCGAGAACCCGCTGCCCGCTATCTGCGGCCGTGTGTGCAACCGCCGCTGTGAGGATGCCTGCACCCGCGGTCGTGTGGACGCCGCCGTGGCTATCGACGAGGTCAAGAAGTTCATCGCCCAGCGCGATCTGGATGCCGCGACCCGCTATGTCCCACCTGTTGTGACCCCGACGCGTGCCGGCGGCTTCGACCAGAAGGTCGCCATTATCGGTGCCGGCCCGGCCGGCCTGTCCTGTGCCTTCTATCTGGCCGAGAAGGGCTACAAGCCCGTCGTGTTCGAAAAGAACGAGCGCCCGGGCGGTATGCTCACCTACGGTATTCCCAGCTTTAAGCTGGAGAAGGACGTTGTCGAGGCCGAGGTCGAGATCATTCGCTTGATGGGTGCCGAGTTCCGCTATGGCGTGGAGGTCGGTCGCGATGTGACGCTCGACGAGCTGCGCGAACAGGGCTTTAAGGCCTTCTACGTGGCTATCGGCTGCCAGGGCGGCCGCCTTGCCGGTATTCCGGGCGAGGACGCCGAGGACGTGACCGTGGCCGTCGACTTCTTGCGCGAGGTCAACAGCGGCAAGATCGACGCGCTGCCCGGCCGCACCATTGTGGTGGGCGGCGGCAACGTGGCTATCGATGTCGCGCGCAATGCCTGCCGTCTGGGTTCCGAGCACGTTGAGATGTTCTGCCTGGAGAGCGAGGCCCAGATGCCCGCCAGCGAGGAGGAGCGTCGCGAGGCCGTTGAGGACGGCGCGCACATCAGCTGCGGCTGGGGCCCCAAGGAGATTCACCAAGACGAGGCCGGTCGTGTGTGCGGTATCACCTTCAAGCGCTGCACGCGTGTCTTTGACGACGAGGGCCGGTTTGCGCCCGAATACGACGAGAACGATCTGCGCCGTGTCGATGCCGACCGCGTCGTCATGTCGATTGGCCAGTCTATTGTGTGGGGCGACCTGCTGGCTGGCTCCAAGGTGGAGCTTGGCCGAGGCCAGGGTGCCCTTGCCGACCCCCAGACCTACCAGACCGCCGAGCCCGACATCTTTGTGGGCGGCGACGTCTACACCGGCCCGAGCTTTGCCATCGATGCCATCGCCGCCGGTCACGAGGCCGCCGTCTCTATCCATCGCTTTGTGCAGCCGGGATCCACGCTCACCATCGGCCGCAACCAGCGCCGCTACACCGCGCTCGACCGCGACGATGTCGTGATCGAGAGCTACGACAACGCGAGCCGCGAGGTCGCCCACGTGGACCGCGGGCGCGAGAAGACCGCGCCGTTTAGCGAGTACGTCGAGACCTTTACCGAAGAGCAGGTGCGCGCCGAGACCGCCCGCTGCCTGGGTTGCGGCGCCTCGATCGTCGACCCCAACAAGTGTATCGGCTGCGGTCTGTGCACCACCAAGTGCGCGTTCGACGCCATCCATCTGGACCGCGACCGCCCCGAGTGCTCAACGATGGTCAAATACGAGCAAAAGCTCCCGAGCCTTGGCAAGTACGCTTTAAAGCGTGCAATCAAAATCAAGTTCGGTCGCAAGTAAGTAGTCATAACGGGAACGGCGGAGGAAAAAGTGCACGAGCTCGGAATCGTTTACCACATTATCCGCGATGTTGAGAACGTGGCGCGCGCCAATGGCGTGAGTCGCGTTTCGAGCGTCACGCTGCTGCTGGGCGAGGTCTCGGGCGTCGTTCCCGACTTGCTGCTCGACGCTTGGCGCTGGGCGGCAGATAAAAAGCCTATCACGCAGGGCGCGGAGCTTGTCGTGGAGCCTGTCGAGGCCGTGACGCATTGCGAGGCGTGCGGCCGCGACTATGCGACAGTCGAGCACGGCAAGACCTGCCCCCATTGCGGCAGTGGCGAAACATACCTGCTGCAGGGCCAGGAGGTCATGATCAAGCAGATTGAGACCCCCGACGAGGATCCGGCAGACGCTGCCCCCGCCAGTCCTTCCGACGCTCCCGACGCCGTCGACGCCGCAAACCCCCTCCGCATCGCCTAGGATTCCCTATAAGTTGCGGTGAAATAGTTCCTAAATGGGGGTGCGGACGATTTCTTGGACCGCGCCTAGGCGTATCCAAGCTTCCTGCGG
>CALBBA010000188.1 GCA_937926755.1 uncultured Collinsella sp. | reverse complement strand
GCGAGGTAAACTCGTAGTGGTACAGCTCGGCATAGGGCGTAAAGATGGTGCGGTAGCCCGCCTCCCACACGCGCAGGCAAAAGTCTGCGTCGTTAAAACCGACGGCGAATTCCTCGTTATAGCCCCCGGCCTGCTCAAATACGTCGCGTCGCACCATCTGGCAGGCGCCCGTTACGGCACTGAAGTTACCGGGGCGCACAGCGCGGGCAAGATAGCCCTCGCGCTTTGCCGAGAAGTCCTGGTTGGCATGGGCAAGTGCCCCACGCACGCCAACCAAAATGCCGGCATGTTGCACCAGATGATCGGCAAAGTAGAGCTTGGCGCCCACCACGCCCGCATCGGGACGTTGCAGGTAGCCCATCATCTCTTCGATAAAGTCCGGACTTATGACCTCGGTATCGTTGTTGAGCAGCAGCAGGTAGTCGCCCTTGGCATGTTTAACGCCAAAGTTGATGATCTGGGAGTAATTGAACTCGCCCGGCCACCACTCAACGCGTGCTGTGCCCTTGCCACCAGACGCAGCTGCTACGCGCTCCGGCAGGGTTTCGTAATACGCAAACGTCTCCGGGACTTCGCTGTTGTTCTCCACCAAGACGATCTCGTAGTTGGCATACGTGGCCTTCTGGGCGATCGACATCACGCAGGCGTCGAGCGTTTCAACGTGGTCCTTGGTGGGAATCACAATACTCACCAGCGGCGCAGGCTCTGGCAGCGCATAGCGCATACGGTAGACAAACGGCGTCTCGGATTCCTCGACCGTTCCTCGAACGCCAAGCGAGTCGAAGTGGCGCTGCAGAGCCAGGCGTCCGGCCTCGATGGCATACGGCTTGCTATCGGCAGAGCCATCGGCGGTCGATCCCGGATGAACGCGCCAGTGATACAGCACGTGCGCAACGTGCTCAAAGCGCGCGCCCGCCGCAAGGCAGCGGAGCGTCAGGTCGTAATCCTGGGCACCCGCGACATCTTCCGGCGACATGCCTATGCGATCGACGAGCGCCTTCTCCACCATTAGAAAATGCGTAACGCAGTTATGGCTATAGAGCAGGTCGACGTTGAGTTTGGTCTTAAAGACCGGCTGGCCCCACTCCCCCGTTTTCTGGAACATGTCCTCGTCGCAGAACAGGACCTGGGGACGCTCGCCCTCGGCAGCCTTGTTCAGCGCGGAAACATACTGGAATAACGCGTCCGGTTCCAGAATGTCGTCATGGTCCAAGAACGCGATGTAGTCTCCAGTCGCCTGCTGAATACCAGCGTTGGTGTTGAGCACAATGCCGCCGTTGCCAGGCAGCTCAATACGACGAACCCGCTCGTCATTGGCGGCAGCCGCAAGATTGGCCACCGCATCCCATTCAGGCGAGGCATCCATAAGGAGCAGTTCCCAGTTGTCATAACTCTGGACTAGCACCGAGTCCAGCAGCTCGCGCAGGTAGACCCGATCTGTCTTGTAGCACGGCACCACAATGCTCACGAGCGGTCTATAGGCAAAGGCCGCCGAAGCGACACGCTGGCACGCCAAATCGGCCGGCTTTGCGCGATGCTGCTCAAACCAACGTCGATAAGCTGCGTCGTCTGCACGCGCGTCCTTCATGCGGTTCCAACTGTCGTCGACCATGCCGTTGTACAGGCGACCATCCATGGCGCAAAAACCGCTCTGAATCTGCTCTGTGGGATCACTCGCAATCGCGACAAAATCCCGTATATCCTGAGGTATCTCTACGCTCAGATACGTTTTATTGACGCGGCAACCGTTGCGCTGCGGCACATCGGCCTGCGATTCAAACACATGCACGCTGGCATCGATGACATTCATATGCGTATCGAAGATCTGGAGCTCAGGTACGCACTGGGGTTCTCCCGCCCAGGTAACCTCATAGCGCCACACCGCGCCGGCGTCTGCCGGCAAATAGCGAATGGCATCGATCTCGTAGCGGCCGCAGTGTTCGCCACGCTGCGCATCGCGGATAAGCGCACACAGCGCAAGCTTTGCTTTGTAGTTAATCTTGGATTCCAGCTTGGCCACGCGGCTATCGAGGCGAATAGAGCCCAACCTTTGGCCACCGAATGCAAAAACGGCATCCATCGACGAGCCATCCAAAAACGGAAGTACCAAGACGGCGAGCTCGCGTTCGTAATCGGAAACGGAAGGGCAAAGCGCCAGCACACGGCCATGATCGACCGGGAGCACTAGCGACGGCACACAAGAACCGCTCGTCGTCGCATGGGCAAACGACCGAGAACCCTCCCGCTCAATAAGCGCGACGACATCCTGACCGGCAAAACGAAGTAGCACAAACAGACGGCCCTGACTGCGGCAAAGTGCCAAACGCTTGATACTCATCTACACTTCTCGCTTTCCCAGGGCGTTCGCTGCCATGCGTTTGCAGGCACCCAGGCGCCCAAACCTCAAGACGTCGTAATCGAACATGAGCTTTTTACATGCACGGGCATTGGGGGCCTTGCTGGTAAGCGCCGCACGCACCATAGCAGCAACAGAAGGAGCGCATTGTGCGAGCGCAGCATCGCTGCCCACGGCAGAACCGGCAAGTGCCGTGGCAACGGCAGCAAACACCTTGCCGCAGTCCGTACCCAACAGCCTGAGCGCATCGTACAGCACCAGATCGCACAGGAAGTACGCCAGGTCATCGGCATGCTGAGCATCGAGACCGTCGCGCTGCCAGTCAGCCAGCACCGCGGAGTAAATCTTCACGTGCTCCAGCAGACGCGTCTCGTCGTCGTAGCGCATGGTGTCCATGAGCGAACCCTTGCGCGCCACGCGGTAATCATACAGCTTGTTCGAGATAAGCGCGGTCTTGTGCGAACGACCGTACACGGCAAAATCGAAGACCTGGTCCTCGCCATACTTAACGGTTTCGTCGAACACGATCCCGTTGCCCAGCAAAAACTCACGCTTGCAGGCGGTGCGCCATGCAAACGGGCGAGATGCTTCCTTAAACAGTAGGTCGGAGCTATAGCCTTCAAACGACACATCGCGCGGGCTCAGCACATAGTTAAGCCACGGATACCCCGCCTCCAGCGGATACGGGTTCGCGCCAAAGGTCAAAACGTCGCAGTCCTCGCGCTCAAAGGCATCGACGATCACGCGGCATGCATCGGGCGTAAAGCGGTCGTCGGAATCCAAGAACGCAACGATAGGCGCCGTGGACGCAGCAATGCCCGCATTACGCGCGCTCGACAGGCCCCCGTTGGGCTTATCGACCAGCGTAAAGCGAGCATCCTTTTCACAGTAGGCAACCGCGATGTCGCGCGAGCCATCTGGCGAGCCATCATTGACCAGCACGCCCTCCCAATCGGGCATGTCCTGCGCAAGCAGGGAGTCCAGGCACCATGCCAGGCACTCCTCCACCTTATAGATGGGAACGACAACGGAAATCTTGGGGGTAGTCATAGCCAAGTGCTCCTACTGTGCGGCCGGCACGTCGTCGGGATGCGGGTTGTCGCCGTAGGTGCGCTGATACGTCAGCACGCGCCAGACCAGCGGCAGGCCGCCGATCTTAAAGTAGTGCTTAAACGTATTGAGCTTGCCCGGCTTCTTAAAGTCAAACCGCGAATCGATGTAGGTTCGGGGTGACTTGACCATCAAGCGCAAGTCGGTCTCGCCGCGCGGATCGAACAGCGACAGGTCAAAGCGACCGGCATCCCAATCGGCCTTGAGCTCGGGCGAAGCCTTCTCCCAAAACTGCTCGCGCAGCTCATCGACCAGACGCTCGTCATTCCAGCGATACGTATCGACCTTCATGCGCATTAAAATGCCCTGGAGCTGAACCTTGAGCTCGGGACGTTCATCCAAAAAGCGCTGCATCTCGGCGTATTCGTCGCACACGCAAAATACCTTGTTGGGCGAATTAACTGAGCTCTTCTCGTTGTCTTGGCGATAGCACAAAATGGGGTCCGCGATAAACGCTGCACGCTCGGCGCATGCCCAAACCTTAAAGTTAAAGCCTGCGTCCTGATACGAGGCGCCCGGCGTGGGAAGGAACCGAATCTGATTGTCGTTGAGGAACTCGCGTCGATAGATAGCCGACCAAATGGAAGGTTTGCGGTAGAAGATCCCCGGGCGATCGACGGGGCGATACGCCGCGTCCGTCATATGCTCGTCAATAATCCCAAACAGCTCACGGCGCTCGCTGGGCGTGGACCAATACAGGTAAAAGTCGCCCTTTACCACATCGGCATGCTCAGCATCGGCCTTGGCGACTAGCTTTTGGAGCGAATTCTCAAACATAAAGTCGTCGGACTCAAGGATGCCCACGTACTCACCGCGGGCCATCTCCAAACCGCGGTTCATCGAGTCGCCGTAGCCGCTGTTGGCTTTGTCGATCAACTTCACACGGGGGTCGCGCTCCATGTATTCGCGGATGATATCCGGCGAACTGTCGGTGGATCCGTCGTTGATGCAAATGATCTCGATGTCCTTGAGCGTCTGCGCCACGGCGGAATCGAGGCACTCGCGCAGGTAGCGCTCCACATTGCAAATGGGGACAAGCAGCGAAACTTTAGGGGTATCAGAGTTCTGCAAGAGAACCTCCTGTTGAATAGCGTGTAACAGGGTTATTTTAGCAGCCGGGTTGCGGCGGGCGGCAGCGCTTGGAATTAGATAAAGCGCTCCAGACAGGCTTTGAGACCGCGAGTCGAAAGATAGAACAGCGTGGCGTCTGCCATCGAAACGCCCGAGGTCGCCACAACGAGCTTGTGGGCAACACGGCGAACGGCGCCCTTAGCAGGCATATCCGTCCACTCCCTTCCCAAAAACGTCGTGAGATCCATGTTGACGCGAGCCGCCACGCGATGGAAACCATCGGCATCCAAGCGCGCCAGGTCGAACACAATTAGGTCTAAAAACCAAGTTATCAGCTCGCCGGGGCACAGGTCCAAAAGACCGTAGGCCGCCCAGTCCTCCAAGACCTCCTCGAGCATCCTCATGTGGGCGTCAAGCTTTTTGGCGCGAGCATCGGCACTGTTGAACTCGTGCGTCGCCGATTCGCTCTCCATCACGTAGTGGTAGAACTTGTCCGGCATGACGACGGTCTTGCGGGCAAGCGCATAAGCCGCAAATTGGAAGACGACGTCCTCGCCCAAAGCCAAACCGGGGGCGAAGCGAATGCCTTCGCGATTGAGCAGCTCGCGCGAAAAAGCCGCACGGCAGGCATAGGGCTGCGCATTCGAATGGAACAGCAGTTGGGGATCACGGGCGCCAAAGATACCAGCTTTGGGACTCATGAGTTGCTGGACGCGTTTGGGGGCAGCATCGACGGGTTCACAGACACCGCCAAAAACGGCAGCCTCGGCATCTGCAGACTCCATGGCATGCAGCACGCGCTCGACCGTCTGGGCATCGATGTAATCGTCGGCGTCCACAAAAAAGACGGTCTCGCCCTCGGCGGCATCGATACCAGCATTTCGAGCACACGAGACGCCCGCGTTTTCCTGGTCAATCACCAGTACGTGATCGTCGGCCTGCGCGATCTGGCGCAACACGTTCAACGAATCATCAGTCGAACCGTCGTTGACGCAGACAACCTGAATCGAGCGCTCGGACTGGGCCAACAGCGAATCGAGACATCGCTGAATGGAGTGCGCAGAGTTGTAAACGGGGACGACAATGGCAGCTTTAGGACACGAGGCCTCTCCCATGCCGACCTACCCCCTCAGCGATTCGATGAGGAAGGCAGCAACCACGCCTGGGCCTCCAACCGAGGCGTAATACTTAGCACGCCCCAAGGCACCATCCGTCGCAAAACTCGGGTGCTCGTCAACCCAGCCCTCAGGATCTTTGAGGATGGCAGCGAGATTTGCGCGCTTCCACGGCTTGAGGTCGTCAAGCGAAAAGTCCCCGGCGTCCAAGGCCGCCTGAAATTCCTTGGCCATCTGCACCAGGAACTCCTTATAGAACTTAGGCGCCAGGCGCACGTAGTTCCACATGTACGAATCGTACTTAATGAGCTGATTGAACTTGAGCATGCGCGCGACATCGACGCTTGCGTGGTCGCGGGCATAATCCTCTCGAATCCAACGCTCAATCTCGGCATACTCGGTATTAACGCAAAAGACCTTAGCCGAAGAATTGACCGAGGAATTCTCGTTGTCCTGTCGATACGACAAAACAGCATCATGCAGGTAAACAGCCTTATCGGCGCACGCGATCACCTTAAAGGCGAATGACGTGTCCTGAAAGGATGCCCCCGGAGTCGGCAGGAACGTAATGCCGTTGCGCTCAAGAAAATCGCGACGGTACACTGCCGACCAAATCGACGGCTTTTGCTTAAAGAACTGCGTCGTGTCGCTCGGGTGCATCGGTTTGCCGCAGTCCTTGGGCTTAAACATCTCGTGCAGCGAGCGGCGTTCCTCGGGCTTGGACCAGTAGAAATCAAAGTTCGCCTTCGCAAAGTCGGCATTATTGCTATCGGCGGCCGAGACAAGCTTTTCGAGTGTGTCGGGCGCCATAAAGTCATCGGACTCCAAGATGCCCACGTACTCGCCGCAGGCCATCTCCAGGCCGCGGTTCATCGAGTCGCCGTAGCCGCTGTTGGCCTTGTCGATCATCTTGACGCGCCTATCGCGCTCCATATACTCGCGGATAATCGCCGGCGAGTTGTCGGTCGACCCGTCGTTAATGCAGATGATCTCAATATCCTTGAGCGTCTGCGCCAGGGCGGAATCGAGGCACTCGCGCAGGTAGCGCTGAACATTGTAAATGGGAATAAGCAGCGACAGAACAGGGCTGCCAGAGGCGTTAGTAGACAAATGTGCTCCTTAGGAAATACCTGTCGTTTCATGGTATCAAAGGGTCAGCGCGCCAGCGGGCGTTTATATAATCTATGGAGCCTCTTGCGGGCAAAGCGGCCCCACGTCATGCGGCGGGCCCATGGCAGGTTCCTGCGTTTTATTCAAAGCTTGCCGCCAAGGTGCGCCGAGCCTTTACAATAGGACAGTCCCAAGGACGTATTCGATAGCTTCCGCGCTGCACTCACCCGCCGCGCGTGAAAGGATATATTGCCCCATGCCTTCAACCCTTCCCGCTCCCATCGATAAGCTCGCCATTGTCGTCGTTACGTACAAGCGCCAGGAACTCCTGGCCAACTTGTTCGACTCCATGACCGAGCTTACGGCAGCGCCCTGGCGCATCGTGATCGTCGATAACGAGAATTCGCGCGAGACCGAGGCCATGTGCACCGCATTCAACGAGCGCCTGGCCAACCTGTGGGGCATCGACACCGAGCAGCCCGACGCGCAGGGCGGCACCGACCGTGTCATCTACGCCCCGCAGCTCAAAAACGGCGGCGGTGCGGGCGGCTTCTCCGCCGGCACTAAATGCGCCTACGACCTGGGCGCTCAGTGGTTCTGGGTGATGGACGACGATGTGCTCGTCATCCCCGAAGGCATCGAGCGTCTTGCCAAGTGGACCGACCGCTACGATGTCATCCAGGGTTCGCGCCTGGACTTTGACGGCGGCGCCTTCTTTTGGCAGTACCAGCTCATCCTTTCGCTCGGCATCCCTAACCCTGTCGCCAAGTGGGATCTGGGTCCCGAGGGCTACCGCGCCATGAACCAGCTGTGCTTTGAGGGCGGCATGTTCTCGCGACGCGTGGTCGACAAAATCGGCCTGCCCGACGCGCGCTTCTTTATCTACGGCGACGATGCCTGCTACGGCTACGTAGCCAGCCAGCACTTCCCCGCCGCCGTTGTGGCCGACGTGGTGCTCAAGCGCGCCCGCGCCGTCTCTAACTGGGACATCGCCGGCAAGCGCCAGCTCAACTCCACGAGCGACACCAACCGCTACTACATCATGCGCAACCGCGGTTATCTGGCCCGCTACATGCAAATCTACGGCAACTATCACCCCGTGCTGTTCCGTCTGGGCAACGCCGCGACCTTCTGCAAGGAGTTCATTCGCCTGGCAGCCGTTGACAAGTGCTTTAAGACCGGTATTCCGGCGCTGCGCCGTGGCATGAAGGACGCCCGCAAGATCATCAAGGACCCCGACTGGAAGCCCATGCCGCCCATGAAGGACACCGAGTAACGGAAGCCGGAAACACCTCGGCGCTTAAAGCCGCTGGCACACCGTAGCCACATGCTGCCCATCAAAACCGAACCCCCAGCGCATGCGGCCAACGCCGGGTCGCGGCACACGGATTTCGTCGATGCCGTCGCGCTCTATGTCGAGCAGCGCCTGCACGGCCAGCAATTCCAGGCCCAGCGCATCCACACCGGGGTCATACATCATGTTGATCGTTATCAGCGGACGTTCATCGAGCATACCGATCGTATCGGCTATGTCGAACGCGGCGCCCGTAGGAAAAACCTGGATGTCCCAGCGATCCGCGCCACACTTTCGCCTCGAAGCAGGATTGGCATAGCCCGGCAATCCAAAGCAGAGTCCTTGCAAGAGTAGGTGATATGGCAGCGGTGTATCTGGGTCGGTCGCACCGATTCCCGCATCTCCCAAGATGCGGCTTAGCGCCCGCCTCACGGTATCCTCGTTCCCATGGCACAGCCCGTCGCGAAACGCATCGACGTCTCGAATGTCTTCTGCAGCGCACTCAAACCACTCAATAATCACTAGACGCAAGGCCTGGCGAAGCTCGTTATTGGGCAATCGCAAAGCACGGAAGCGATCGCCATGCTCTGGCTCCTCAGGCATATCCGTCGTGAGAAAACCGGACAGATACAGCGCTGTCCACATGCCATCGTCAGGCGAGACATCTGGCTCTGCAGTGCCCAAACAAAGCGGGGCCTCAGCGCACCCATGGGCCTCGAGCAAATCAAACAAGACCGAAAGGCGGTCGAGATTCCACCCGGCAACTACCCTACTCAGGCAATCGGCATATCCATACAGATCGGCACGCACAGGCGCCGTGCAGCCTCGGCCCAGAAAACCGATCACACGCTCTGGACTCGAGCAATAGGCCCTGCCAAACCGATACCCCTCGAGCCATTCACGCGCATCATTCAGGTATTCCTCGCGCCCAGCATGATTCAAAAGAGCCTCGGCCTCGGCATCCGAAAAGCCGAACCAACGGTCACACCAGGTCGAAAGCGGCGTCGTCAGACAATACGAGCAGCAGTGCAAAGAAAGCGCCGCTTCGGCAGGGCCGGGACACTCCCCCATCAAACACGTCAGCCGCAACGAATCGCGCGCAGCAGCAATGGCGTCGAACAGCACGCGATCGAATAGCCCTGCCGGATCAGCACCGGAAGCGCCCCTCGCGCTTGCACGGCCCAACCATGCCGCATCGTACCCATCAACGAGCAATACGACACGTTCGATGTGACGCACCTTATCTCGAGCTAAATCCGGAGCCTCCAAAAACGCCAGCAGGCGAGCGCACTCGTCCGAAAGAGCATCGCACACGACGTCGGCAACATCGGTGCCACGCCTCGCAGCGCCAGAAAAGTCCAGCGATATCACCGGATAGCAAGCATACTCATCCCGATAGCGCCCGCCGTCTGCATCCCAAATCTGAGCATCGGCAAACAAACGCTGACCAGCGCGACCGACCGCTGGACGCTCCAGAAAAGCCCTGAGCATCGACAAGTTCATGCTCTTGCCAAAACCCTCGGGTCGACAGCACACCACAACGGACGCGTCGCAGTCCAACACATCGGCAATAAACATGGTCTTGTCAACCAGCATGCAGCAACCAAGGGCCTCCGCATAGTCGTGCATGCCAATGGGCAAAGCCGCATCGTCGGCACTGCCGATCAAACGCACGCCAAAGCCGGCAGCACAACCATTATCTGCCTGTTCAGACACCAAAACGTTCCCCCTAAATCGCAACACGGTGCCAATTGTAATGACCGCCTCGCGCGTACCGATGTCGCCGCGCAAACATATCGGGCAACGGTAGCAACAAGACGTGTGAGGGGGGCACAACTAATCGTTGCACAACAAAACGGGGCCCGACGCATTCGCACCGGACCCCGTCCCGACTCTTTAGTTATCTGGCAACCGAGAGGCTACTCCTCCGAGCCGTCCTCCCCAGAAGCCTTCTTCTGCTGATCGAGCTTATGCTTACCACTTACGATAGACGTAGCGCCCAGTGTGGCCAAGCTCGCGCTGGCAAGGCTCGCCATAACGATAAGGTCGCCCGTCTTGGGCATATTACCGCCCGAAGTCTTAGTCGTTGTAGTGGTGGTTGTAGTGGTCACCGTCTTGGAGTCATTTTGCTCCTGGTTCTGTTTGTCGGTGTTGCCCTTACTGCTGTCCTCGCCCTGCTGCTTTCCGTCCTCGGTCTTGTCCTTGTTTTTGTCCTTCCCCTCAGATTCAGACTTCTTACCCTCGTCCTTCTTCTGAGTGGACTTGTCGTCCTTCTCCTCAGAGCTAGAACCCTTATCAGATTCGGTCTTCTCGGAAGCCTTGTCCTTGGGGTCGCCCTTTGCGGCCTCGGTCTTTTCCGTGGAAACCTGATCAGAGTTGTCCTTGTTCTGGGTCGAGCCGTTATTGACGCCAGCCATCAGCGAAGAGCCCAGCGTAGAACCAAGCTGCACGGAGAAAGAAGGCTTCTTGTCCGGCGAAGCAACGGGAGCGTCCGGCGCCTTATTCAAGTCGTCCTTGGAAGCATCGGAATCAGGGGTTGCGTCAGAGCCGGAGTCGTTGTTAGAGCCGGTGTCAACGGACGAATCGCTCGCGCCGGTGGATGAATTAGAGGTGCCAGCGCCGGTCGAACCAGAAGCGTCGCTGTCCGTATTGCCGGCAGAGCTTGAAGACGAATCGCCCGCAGCAGAGCCGTTTGAATCGGAGCCGTTCGAGGTGGAGCCGTTGTTGGTAGTGCCATCAGCAGAGCCATCACCGTCAGCACCGGTCGAGGGCGCATCCATCCTGTCATCGTTGACATCGTCACTCGAGCCGTCATTCGAATCAGGTGTCGGCGAGGGCGCCGGCGTAGGCTCGGGCTGCACAGGCGTCGCAGCGGCAGCCTCGTCCTCAGCGATATAAACCAAGCAGTCCTTCAGCTCATTCTTATAACGATTCTTCCAGCCCTCATGATACTGGGGCTGGCTTGCATACTTGGTCGCCACGTTATTGACCACGCTGTTGGAAAGCGCCGTCACAAACTCGCGGTCGGACATATCGTTGGAAAGATTCGCCCAGCGGAAAAAGTCCCTGCAGCCACCAGTGCCGCACATGTTGGTAATGCTCCACACCATGCCCTTGACGCAATCGGCGCGGCCCGAAATATCAATACCAAGGCCGCTCTTGAGCCACGCCTCGGTCACCGCATAGTACGAGTTGTACGCATAGGCATCTTGAAGTGCTGAGAACTCAACAGGATCGGTGTTATACGCACCTTGGAAGGCATCCTGAGCGATATGGCCCAACTCGGTGAGCTGACCGTTCTCGTACATGGCATTGCTCGTGTTGGAAATCTCGCTGCCGCGATCAATCGCATCCTTGAGCATGCTGTATTTTTCGGGGTTGTAGTTGTAGGCCTGCTTCATAAACGGAATGAGCGACCATCGACGGTCGAACTGGTAATAACCCAGCGCGTTATAGCCGTCGCCATACGAAAAGCCCTGGTTATAGTTGCCATGGCTCTCGTACTTGGTAAAGTACTTCATCTCGGGAGTCACGTTGACAAACGAAACGCCCTGGACCGACCTCAGCACGCCCGAGAAGGACTGCTGGGTATAGAGACCCTTATCGATATCGGTCGCATCCGAGGCAACGCCCGGCGTGGGCTCCTCGGCGGCGGCGGGTGCCGGCGCGGAAACGGCACCAAACGAAAGCGCCAGCGTCAGGCCCGCGACAATAGCAGAATGCTTGCGCTGCATAAGATCCTCCCTGCATTGGTGTAGTTAAAGTGCAGTTTGCAAAGATAGAATTAAGTATTGCAGCTCACCCGTTGTTGCACAACAACCCCTCGGTAAACGGCAACAACCCTCCGCGAAATCTTAAGGAATTAGACAAACTGGTCGTCGGGCGCCAACAGAAGCTCGCCGTAACGTTTCGTCAGCCCGTCTCTCAACTGACAGAAAGCGGGAATATAGACGTTCAAGATGCGCTGAATCAAATCTTGAGCGAGCTTGTTGTCGTAGATATGGACGTTCGTATTGCGGTCTCTGAGCATATCCAGCCAGGCTGCCTCATCAATAAAGTCGTAGAATCGGTAGGACTCCTTCAAGATGGCACGAGGAGACCCCGACGCGGCAAGCGTGGCGCCCTCATACTCGAGCAGACGCTTAAGGAGCTTCCAGCTCAGTTCAAATTGAAGATTGAACTTATTAATCAATCCACTCTGAACAAAATCATTGTTGAGATCCTGATTGGGCGCATCCTCAAGATTCGCCAAGGCGCTGGCAAAGTTCTCATATTTTTTCATACAGAATCACACCATCCCTGGCAATTTCATCGAGCAATTGCTGCGATAAGGGCTCATCGAGATTGACGACATCTACATCTAAAAGAGTATCAAGATGTTCCTCGATCAAATATGAGAAACGGCCGAAATCCCGGCAACCTGCTACGGCGATGTCAATATCGCTCTTGGGCAAGTTGTCGCCTCGAGCACGAGAACCAAACAACACGACCGTCTCGGCGTCACATTCCCGAGCAAAAACTTCGATTTGCTTATACACCTTGTCGAGAGATGCCATTTGCAGCCCTACAGCTTAATGTCAAAGTTGATCTCGGGGACGGCGGCCAGGTCGGCCAACGTCACGCCGTCGACGTACTTTTCGATCACGTCATCCAGACCACGCCAAAACTTGACGGTCGAGCAAAGATCGCTGCGGGTGCAGCTGTTGTCGATGCCGTCGCACGCCACGGGCGCTGTGCTGCCCTCGACAGCGCGCAGGATGTCGCCAGCACGCACCTCGGCCGGGTCCTTGGCCATCATGTAGCCGCCGCCCTTACCGCGCACGCTCTTAAGCAAGCCAGCCTTCATAAGCGGACGCACCAGCTGCTCCAAATACTTTTGCGAGATATGCTCGCGGTCGGCAACCTCGCGCAGAGCAATCTTGCCCTCGGCGTCACCGAGCGCCGCGATATAGATCATCAGCCGGAGGGCATAGCGGCCCTTAGAAGAAATGAGCATACCTACCCTCCCATCGCATCTGGGACAACATAACCAGGTTTGTTTGTCCCAAATCTTAAGTAAGTGGGACAAACACAACAGGTTATTTTGTCCCAGAATTTGAAAAGTCGAGTGGATTAGTCGGGTTTTCCCTTGACTAACGCCGAACCCATAGTAACTTTATTCCGAGAAGATTCCTAGGGTTTAGTACACCTATGAGTACACCATATACAGAGAGGGACAGCATGAGCGTAAATCCGCTGCTTTCCATCGAAGGTCTGACCGCCTCCGTGGACGAGAAGACCATCCTCCACAACGTCAACCTCAACGTCGCCGCCGGCGAGACCCACGTGCTGATGGGACCCAATGGCGCCGGCAAGTCCACCCTCGGCCACCTGGTCATGGGCGACCCCGTCTACACCGTGCAGGACGGCCGCATTGTCTTTGACGGCCAGGACATCACCAAGCTCACCACCGACAAGCGTTCGCGCGCCGGCCTGTTCCTGAGCTTCCAGGCTCCGGTCGAGATCCCGGGCGTGCCGCTGTCGAGCTTTTTGCGTGCCAGCATCGCCGGCCGTCCCGGCCTGGAGATGAAGGGCAAGGAGTTCCGCCGTCGCGTCAAGGAGCTCGCGGCCGAGCTCAACATGGATACCGCCTACCTCAACCGCGAGCTGGGCGTGGGCTTCTCGGGCGGCGAGAAGAAGAAGGTCGAGATGCTCCAGCTTCTGCTGCTGCAGCCCAAGCTCGCCATCTTGGACGAGACCGACTCCGGCCTGGACGTCGACGCCCTGTCCACCGTCAGCCACGGCATGGACGCCTACCGCAAGAGCTGCGACGGCTCCATGCTCATCATCACACACAACACGCGTATCCTGGAGCACCTGGATGTCGACCGCGTCCACGTTATGGTCAAGGGCCACATCGTGCGCGAGGACGACGCCTCGCTCATCCCCTGGATCGACAAGAACGGCTTTGAGACCTTCGAGCGCGAGGCCGCCGAGCAGCGCGCCCAGGCCGAGGCCGCCGCTGCCGAGCAGCAGGCGTAAAGGGGCGACGCAATGACCAAGAACCGCACCGAGGTCGCGGACATCGACCGCAGCCTCTACGACTTCACTTATGGCGAGGAGGGATTCGAGCGCCTCGACGCCGGCATCACGCCCGACATCGTGCGCGAGATCAGCGCCAAGAAGGACGAGCCGCAGTGGATGCTCGATCTGCGCCTCAAGTCCCTCGAGATCTTCAACCGCTTCCCGGATCCGACGTGGGGCCCCTCCATCGAGGGCCTGGACATGGACAACATCGTCACCTACGTCAAGCCCAACACCGACCAAAAGCACGACTGGGAGTCGGTGCCCGACGACATCAAGAACACCTTTGAGCGCCTGGGCATCCCCGAGGCCGAACGCAGCTACCTGGCGGGCGTCGGCGCGCAGTACGACTCCGAGCTGGTCTACCACAACATGCAGGACACCGCGTCCAAGATGGGCATCGTCTACTCCGGTATTGAGGAAGCCCTGCACGATCCGCAGTGGGAACCGCTCATCCACGAGAAGTTTATGACACTCATCCCGCCCACCGACCACAAGTTTGCGGCCCTGCACGGCGCCGTATGGTCCGGCGGCTCGTTTGTCTACGTGCCCAAGGGCACCAAGCTCGATTTCCCGCTGCAGAGCTACTTCCGCCTCAACGCCAAGGGTGCCGGCCAGTTTGAGCACACGCTCATCATCGTCGAGGACGATGCCGACCTGCACTTTATCGAGGGTTGCTCCGCGCCCAAGTACAACGTTGCCAACCTCCACGCCGGCGCTGTGGAGCTCTTTGTGGGCAAACGCGCACACCTGCGCTACTCGACCATCGAGAACTGGTCCAAGAACATGTACAACCTCAACACCAAGCGCGCGCGCGTGGACGAGGACGGCGACATCGAGTGGATCAGCGGCTCCTTCGGCAGCCACGTGGGCTACCTCTACCCCATGAGCGTGCTCAACGGCCGCCGCGCCCGCTCGAGCTTTACCGGCATCACCTTTGCCGGCGCCGGTCAGAACCTCGACACCGGCTGCAAGGTCGTGCTCAACGCGCCCGATACCTCGGCAACCGTCGAGACCAAGGGCATCTCCAAGAGCGGCGGCATCCAGACGTTCCGCAGCTCCATCGTGGCCACGCCTAAGGCCGAGGGCTCCAAGGCAACCGTGAGCTGCCAGTCGCTCATGCTCGACGACCAGAGCCGCTCCGACACCATCCCCGCCATGGACATCCGCGCCAAGAACGTCGACATCGGCCACGAGGCCACCATCGGCCGCATCGGCGACGACAAGGTGTTCTACCTGATGAGCCGCGGTATCTCGGAGGAAGAGGCCCGTACCATGATCGTCAACGGCTTTGCCAACCCGGTCTCCAAGGAGCTGCCACTGGAGTACGCCGTCGAGATGAACAACCTGATCAAGCTCGAGATGGAAGGAGCGATCGGATAATGAAACAGACCACCAACACCGCTGCTACCATCCTTGAGCAGGTTAATGCGATGCCGGCTGCCACTTGGGGTTGGCTCAAGATGAACCAGACCAAGCTCGAGCTCTCTGACGAGGTTGACGACGCTCCCACCGAGGCCGTTGAGGTCGAGGGCTTGGACGAGCAGTTTACCGGCGTGGCAGACGCGTTTGAAGCCGCCATGGACGCTATGGCCGAGCGTTTCCCCGAGCGCCGCGCCTCCGCCCCCGGCGATGCCGCCGACCGCGCCCGTATCACGCCCGAGACCGAGCTCGACGTGCCTGCGACCTCCGTCTACCAGGCCGGCGCCATCAAGCTCGAGGAGGAGCTCTCCCCTGCCGAGGCCTTCGAGACTGGCATGGGCGAGGCTGCCTACGCCTACCTGGCCGAGCATGCCTCCAAGCGCATCGTTATCGATGTACCCGCATATAAGCACGCAACGGTCACCGTGCGCGTGAGCGGCGTCGACGCAGCGGCTGCGATTGCCGCTATCGACGTCATCGCCCGTCCGCAGGCAACGTTCGACCTGAACATTGCCCTAGACTCCCCCGTTACCGGCGAGGGTGTCGTGGGCTCCGTGCTACGCGTGTGCGCCCACGAGTACGCCACCGTCAACGTGACCTGCACGCAGACGCTCGACGATAGCTGGATCGCGCTCGACGACACCGGCCTGTTCCTGGACGAGGGCGCGCGCGTCAACGTGCAGCACACCGTCCTGGGTGCCGGTGCCAGCGCCACCGGCCTCGCCGGCGACCTGTTGGGCGATACCGCCAAGGTCACCATCGATACTGACTACCTGGGCGCCCGAGAGCAGGTGCGCGACTTTAACTACGAGCTGCGCCACCGCGGTCGCAAGACCGAGTGCGAGATCGACGCCAACGGCGTGCTGACCGGCACGTCCAAGAAGGTCTACCGCGGCACCATCGACCTCGTGCACGGCTGCAAGGGTGCAACCGGCACCGAGCGCGAGACGGTGCTTTTGGCCAACAAGGGGGTCGACAACAAGACCGTCCCCGTCATCCTGTGCGACGAGGACGACGTCGCCGGCAACCACGGAGCCACCATCGGCCACGTCCGCGACGAGCAGCTGTTCTACCTCGCCTGCCGCGGCCTTGACCAAAACGCCGCCGAGGACCTGTTCGTCCGTGCCAAGCTGGAGGACGCCGCGCTTTCCGCCACCGACGAGCGCACCCGCGCCGCCGTCGTCCGCCTGGGCAACAACCTGATCGACAACTTTGAAGAGGAGCTCGCATGATCGACACCGAGCACGTTAAATGCGATACCTGTACCGCACCGGAGCCTATGGAGCTCGACGCCAGCGACGAGGCCTCGCGCGGCTGGCCTACCGTCGACATCGAGACCAATCCCTACAAGGCACAGTTCCCGCTGTTCCAGCAACACCCCGAGATCGCCTTCCTCGATAGTGCCGCCACCGCGCAGCGCCCTGCCTGCGTGCTCGACGCCGAGCGCGACTTCTATCAGCGCATGAACGCCAACCCCCTGCGTGGCCTGTACTCGCTGTCCGTCGAGGCCACCGACGCCATCGCGAAAGTCCGCCAGCAGATCGCCGACCTCATCGGTGCCTCACAGGCCAACGAGGTCGTCTTCACCCGCAACACGAGCGAGTCGCTCAACCTGGTCGCCAAGAGCTTTGCACCCACGGTGCTCGAGCCCGGTGACGAGGTCGTCATCACCATCATGGAGCACCACTCCAACCTGATTCCGTGGCAGCAGGTCTGCCGCGAGACCGGCGCCAAGCTCGTCTACCTCTATCCCACCAAGACCGGCCAGCTCACCACCGAGGAGGTTCTGGCCAAGGTGGGACCCAAGACCAAGATCCTGGCCGTGGGTCAGGTCTCCAACGTGCTAGGAGTCGAGAACCCGGTCAAGAACCTCGGCAAGCTCGTGCACAAGTACGGCGGCTATCTGGTCGTCGACGGCGCGCAGTCGCTGCCGCACATGCCGGTCGATGTGGCCGACCTGGGCGCCGACTTCTTTGCCTTTAGCGCGCACAAGGCCATGGGCCCCATGGGCATCGGCGTGCTGTGGGGCAAGATGGACCTGCTCAACGCCATGCCGCCCATGCTTACCGGCGGTGAGATGATCGATTCGGTCACCGAGCAGGACGCCGTCTGGGCGCCCGTTCCCGAGAAATTCGAGGCCGGCACGCAGGACGCCGCCGGCATCTTCGCCACGGGTGCGGCACTCGACTACCTGGTCAACACCGTGGGTTACGAGAACATCCAGGCCCGCGAGCAGGCACTCGTCCACTATCTGATGGGCGAGCTCATGCAGCTCGACTTTGTCCAGATCATCGGCTCCATCTATTGGGACAACCACCACGGCGTTGTGAGCTTTAACGTCAAGGGCATCCACCCGCACGACGTCGCGAGCATCATGGACATGGACGGCGTCTGCATACGCGCCGGCCACCACTGCGCGCAGCCGCTGCTCACCTGGCTGGGCGTCGAGAACCTTGCCTGCTGCCGCGCCAGCGTGGCCTTCTACAACGACAAGGCCGACATCGACAAGTTCATCGCCGGCCTGCATCACGTTTGGAGCACATTCAATGGGTAATCTGTACACCTCCACCACATTTATGGAGCACAACTCGCACCCCGACTATAAGTATGAGATGGATGCTCCCACGCACGAGCACGACGGCATCAACCCCAGCTGCGGCGACGAGCTCACCTTGCAGCTGCGCGTCGAGAACGGCGTGATCGAGGAGGCCTCCTTTACCGGCCACGGCTGCGCCATCAGTCAGGCCAGCGCCGACATCATGGCCGACCTCATCACCGGCGAGACCGTCGAGGAAGCTCGCCGCCTAGCAGAGCTCTTCCTTGCCATGATCCGCGGCGAGCAGCTCTCCGAGGAGGACCTGGAAGACCTGGACGAAGCCGCCCAGCTCCAGGACATCTCGCACATGCCCGCCCGCGTCAAATGCGCCGAGCTCGCCTGGCGCACCCTCGACGGCATGCTCGAGGGGCAAGCTAACCAGTAGCGTATACCCCGAATCCAAGGTTTTTGATTGCCGAGCCGCCCGATACGGGCGGCTCGGTTTTTCCTAATGAGTGCAAACGCACAAAGTCCGCGCGTCCGGCGCCCCATCTGACATTTGCCACACAGTCAGACGCTAACACGGGCGTTTTCCACAGCACCAAAGGCCTGCGGCAGGGCCCCGGGCCCGCCAAGCAATGTGCCAAGCCCCGTTCTGCGAAGCTCCGACTCGCTTCGCGCCTGCCGCAGCCGGGTACCATGGGGAGCGGCGTGCAGTTTTGCGAGTATTCAGCATGCAAAGCTGTGTGCATACGCATCGGAAGCGCTAATCAACGTCTCCAGGCGCATATATATTGTGTTTTAGAACAGACATCGCGGTCTGACGGGACGCAGGCACGTGCTTCAAGGGCGCAACGGCGGGAATCAATAGCTTCGGCACCCGTATGTTGCAAGATTGCGGCGGTGCCGACAGCACCACGATGTTGAAAACTCGGTTTATTGCACGGCGCAGACGGGGGTAGGCACGGGCAAATCCGGACTGAGCCGTTATTTTATGCAAGATGGTGATTGTTCTATGCATATTAAGAAGTGCAGTTACCGTACCAAGCTTTTGAACGCTGGTTGCGGCGTATGGGCGACCCCAGCTGCGGTGAACAGGCGACCCTACATCACGTTTCCGCCAGCCCTCATCGCCGTTCGCGCGCGGGCGCGCACGATACGAGAGACGGTACTTTTGCCAATCTCGGTATAGCGCTCAATCTGGCGCACCGTAAAGCCGGCATTGTTCAATCCAACAATAACGGTATCGCGCTGCGCCAGCGGTGCGGCTTTAACCCCGCGAAGCGGAACCCCGAGCTCCTTCGCCATCTTGTCGGCAAAGGCGTGGCGTTCCCACTCCGTCTCTTTCATATCGCACAGTGCTGGCTCACTGCCGTCGGGCTTCGAAAGCGAATGGGCAATAAAGTCCTCGGCAGAACCAAAGAGCTCAAGCACGCAAGAAGGATCAGAAAATCCCCTCGCGACATCAGCCGCGTCACCGTCGTAAGCGCACAAATGCTCCGCGAAGCTGCTCCAGGGATAACGCTCGATTAGGCTAACGCCCGCATCCTGCGGATCGGCGTGTACGGAGCGAATAGCCTCCATCACCTGCCAGTCGGTATCGAGCGAGAGCCGGTCAAAACGGTTCTGGAACAGATGGCCTGTGCGCCCCGTGCGTTTATTGAACCGCCGCGCGTACGTCAAAAGCAGCCGATGCATCGCCGCACTCATCCTGTCCTCGTAATCTGCAAGCACCAAATGCACGTGATTGCCCATAAGACACCAAGCGATAACCGTGACGCCTGCCTCCCGGCAGCAGTCGCGCATCAACTCCAAAAACTCCCACCGGTCTTCATCGCCCTCAAAGATGAGCTGCTTGCCCGTACCGCGGGCACAGACATGGTAAAAGCCGGTAACCGTTCTCCAAACGCGCTGCATGGCGCTCCCTTCGCCGGGATCTGCTTGCCATCCAATACAGCACGATTGAAGCGTGCCATCAAAACATTCACGCAAAACAATACTCTCGAGCGGCCAAAGGCAGTAAACAAGCGGCGAACGGCACCGTTGCAACAGGTCAGCCCCCGCAACGCATACAAGAGCTGACCAAAAGCTTGCCCAAGACGAACCCCCTCTACGGAAGTTCGCGACCACAGAACATATAGTTAAACCGTTTCAATTAAAACTTCCGGACTTCTCGCTACGAAAACTGAGCCGTTCGCCGAATATTCCGTGCATTTCGCGGTATTATAGGGGCTGCATGTCATGTCCCTTTCGAAGGGTCGCCCGGCAATCGCCAGCCACGACCCCCAGACGGGACGCCAACACGATAGAGAGGAGAGGCATGCAGTACTCACAGGAAGTGGAGAACATGTGCCCCGTTGCCAAGGGTGCATACCACGGCCCCGCACCCATCCCCGAGGAGGGCAAGTGGGTCCAGGCTAAGGAGATTTCCGACATCTCCGGTCTTACGCACGGTGTGGGTTGGTGCGCACCTCAGCAGGGCGCCTGCAAGCTCACGCTGAACGTCAAGGACGGCATCATCGAGGAGGCCCTCGTTGAGACCATCGGCTGCTCGGGCATGACCCACTCTGCCGCCATGGCTTCCGAGATCCTTCCCGGTAAGACCATCCTCGAGGCCCTCAACACCGACCTCGTCTGCGACGCCATCAACGTTGCTATGCGCGAGATCTTCCTGCAGATCGTTTACGGCCGCAGCCAGACCGCGTTCTCCGAGGGCGGCCTGCCCGTGGGCGCTTCCCTCGACGACCTCGGCAAGGGCCTTCGCTCTCAGGTCGGCACCATGTTCGGCACCAAGGCCAAGGGCGCTCGTTACCTCGAGCTCGCTCAGGGCTACGTCACCCGCATGGCTCTCAACGACAAGAACGAGATCATCGCATTCGAGTTCCTGAACCTCGGCAAGTTCACCGACGCCGTCAAGGCCGGCAAGACCCCCGAGGAGGCCATCGCTGGCGCTATGGGCCACTATGGTCAGTGGGAGAACGCTGCCAAGTACATCGACCCGCGCACCGACGAGGAGACTCACTCCGTCGCCAGCGTGTTCCCGGTTCACGAGTAGAAAGGGAGGGAAATAACTATGACTGTTACGTTCGAAGGTTACGAGCGCCGCGCTGACAAGATCAACAAGTGCCTCGCCGACAACGGCATCGCCTCCCTCGAGGAAGCTCTGCAGATCTGCACCGACAAGGGCTTCAACCCGCGTGAGATCGTCAACAACACCCAGTCCATCGCCTTCCAGAACGCCGAGTGGGCCTACACCCTCGGCTGCGCTCTCGCTGTCAAGCGTGGCGCCAAGTCCGCTTCTGAGGCTGCTGCCATCATCGGCGAGGGCATCCAGGCCTTCACCGTTCCCGGCTCCGTCGCCGAGGACCGCAAGGTCGGTCTGGGCCACGGCAACCTGGGCGCTATGCTGCTCTCCGACGACACCGAGTGCTTCGCCTTCCTGGCCGGCCACGAGTCCTTCGCTGCCGCTGAGGGTGCTATCGGCCTGGCTCTGAACGCCAACAAGGCTCGCAAGAAGCCGCTGCGCGTTATCCTCAACGGTCTGGGCAAGGACGCTGCTCAGATCATCGCCCGCATTAACGGCTTCACCTACGTGAAGACCCAGTTCGACTACTACACGGGCGAGCTCAAGGTCGTCGAGACCATCCCCTACTCCGATGGTCCCCGCGCTGCCGTTAACTGCTACGGCTCCGACGACGTCCGCGAGGGCGTTGCCATCATGTGGCACGAGAACGTCGACATCTCGATCACCGGTAACTCCACCAACCCCACGCGCTTCCAGCACCCCGTCGCTGGCACCTACAAGAAGGAGCGCCTCGAGGCTGGCAAGAAGTACTTCTCCGTCGCTTCTGGTGGCGGCACTGGCCGTACCCTGCACCCGGACAACATGGGCGCCGGTCCCGCCAGCTACGGCATGACCGATACCATGGGCCGGATGCACTCCGACGCCCAGTTTGCCGGTTCCAGCTCCGTCCCCGCTCATGTGGAAATGATGGGCTTTTTGGGCATGGGCAACAACCCCATGGTCGGTGCTACCGTGGCTGTGGCCGTGGCGGTGGAGGAGAGCCTGAAGGGCTAAGGCTATGCTGCTGAACTGCGTATTCGTTGGTTTGGGCGGCGCAGCCGGTTCCATCTGCCGCTATCTGCTGGGGCTGCTGCCCCTGAAACCGGTCAGCGGCTTTCCGGCTATTACCCTGTGCATCAATATCGCAGGTGCCTTTGCGCTGGGCCTAATCGGGGCGCTGGCGGGGAAGTATGCCAAGCTGAACCCGCAGATGCTTTTGTTCCTTCGGGTGGGGGTGTGCGGCGGCTTCACCACCTTCTCTACCTTTTCCGTGGAGACGGCAGGTCTGCTGCAAAGCGGAAAGACCGGCCTTGCGATGCTGTATACGGCGCTGAGCCTGCTGTTGGGCGTGACGGTGGTGCTGCTGGGGCAGCGGTTGGTGCGGTAAAGCGGCAAAGAAGAGACATATAAAAATGGCTCCTGACAAGCTGTCAGGAGCCATTTTTTTGTTATTACGGGATGCCCGTTTCATTTCGATTATCTTCCGGCAAAGGACTGCACACCGCTGTTGATGAACTGCCCGGCGAAGCGGGCTATTTCCTCCGGGGATTCCCTGGTGCCGTCCTGAAGCCAGCGCAGGGCCAGCATCAGATTTCCCGGCACGATGAAGGCGCAGAAGTAGTGGATCTTCTCCCGGTCGCCGGGACATAGCAGGGACAGATACGCCTCGATGAAGTCATCCCGTAGGATGCGGCAGATGCGCTCTGTATAGGCCCGGTCACCGTAGCCCCCCAGCAGCACCTTGCACAGGTCAGCGTTTTCCTGAATGAAGGCGTAGAGGTCCGTCAGGAAGGGGTAGTCGCCGGTCATGGAGTCCCTGGGATCGTGCCGCCGACAGAGCTCTGACAGACGCTCCGCCATCTCATCCTCCAGATGCAGCAGCAGGTCGTTGACGTCCTTATAGTGGATATAGAAGGTGCTGCGGTTGATATCCGCCTGCTCCGCCAGCTCCCGGACCGAGATGCTCTTGGCGCTCTTCTGGGTCATCAGATGCATCAGCGCCAGCCGCAGCTGCTTCTTGGTCTTTTTTACCCGTCTGTCAATGGTCATGCCATGCATAGTCAACACCTCCGTATGCTGTAGAATAAATTAACTTTATTCTACCATATTCGTCCCTGAATAATCAACATTTTGTTGGATAAAAGACAGAAAAATTTACATCTTCTTAAACCATATCCCTTCTAATGGGCCGTCCCGCCGCATATGCTGGGAGCAAAAGCTGATAGGATTCGGAGGAGAAGCATATGAATCGTTCCACATCCATGTATCAGGATATGGCATCCCGTACCGGCAGCAGCATCTATATCGGCGTGGTGGGGCCGGTCCGCACAGGAAAATCCACCTTCATCAAACGGTTTATGGAGACGCAGGTGCTGCCCAATATTGAAAACGACTACCGACGGGAGCGGGCCAGAGACGAGTTGCCCCAGAGCGGCTCCGGCCGCACCATTATGACCGCCGAGCCAAAGTTCGTACCGGAGGAGGCCGCAGAGGTGCGTCTGCCGGACGGCACCTCCTTCTCCGTGCGGCTCATCGACTGCGTGGGGTACATGGTTCCCGGTGCCGTGGGGCAGTTCGAGGATCTGGCGCCCCGGATGGTCATGACCCCGTGGTATGACCATGAGATCCCCATGACGGAGGCGGCGGAGCTGGGGACCCGGAAGGTCATCTGCGACCACTCCACCGTGGGCATCGTGGTCACCACCGACGGCAGCGTCACGGACATTCCCCGCAGCGACTATCTGGAGGCGGAGGAGCGGGTCATCCGGGAACTGCAGGAGCTGGGGAAGCCCTTTGTGGTGCTGGTGAACTCCCTGCATCCGGAGGAAGCCCGTCCGCTGGCGGAGGAATTGCAGCAGAAATACAGTGTGCGGTGTCTTGCGGTGAACTGCCTGGAGCTGGGGGAAGGGGACCTGCAGGAGATTTTGCGGAGTCTACTGTATGAGTTCCCGGTGCAGGAATTGCAGCTGTTTTTCCCGGAATGGGTGGAGGCTCTGCCGCCGGAGCATCCCATCCCAGCGGGCCTTTATCATGCGGTGGGGCAGGAGGCCAGGCGGCTGGAGCACGTCCGGCAGCTGGAGGGCTGCATGGCGGCGCTGGAGCAGTCGGAGCAGATCCGATCCGTGATGCTGCGGCAGATGGATCTGGGGACCGGCGTGGGGCAGGTGGAGGTGCAGCTGCCCCGAAGCCTGTTCTACGATACGGTGAACCAGCAGACGGGGCTGAGCATCACCGACGACGGCGATCTGATGGAGCAACTGGTGACGTTGGCGAGCCTACGAAAGGAGTATGACCGGGTGAGGCAGGCGGTGACCAGCGCCCGATCCACCGGCTATGGCGTGGTGATGCCGTCGGTGGAGGAGTTGGAGCTGGAGGACCCGGAGATCGTGCGGCAGGGGGGACGGTACGGCGTGCGGATGCGGGCCAGTGCTCCGTCTATCCATATGCTGCGGGCGGATGTGAGCACCACGGTGTCCCCCATTGTGGGGAACGAGAAGCAGTCGCAGGACATGGTAAACTATCTCCTACAGGAGTTCGAGGGGGAGCCGGGGAAGCTGTGGGAGTCCAACATCTTTGGCCGCAGCTTCCACGAGATCGTGGGGGAGGATTTGCAGGCGAAGCTAAAGCGGATGCCGGAGGATTCTCAGAAAAAGCTGCGGGAGGCGCTGGAACGCATCCTCAACGAGGGAAGCGGCGGTCTGATCTGCATCATTCTGTGAGGGGACGCATCCATAACGAAGAGAGGCAAGGCCGATGGCCTTGCCTCTCTTCGTTATGGTATCCTTATTTGCGGAGAATCAGCAGATAGTCCTCGCCCTGCGGGGCGGAGGTGATTTGGTAGCCGTTGTTTCCGGCGAAGCGGGTGATGTTGTCCACGGCGCAGGGATCGTCCACCAGGACCTGGATCTCGGCGGGGTTCTCCTTGGCGGCATTCTGCACCGTAATCGCCGGCATGGGGCAGAGCAGTCCACGGGCGTCAATCA
>CALBBA010000187.1 GCA_937926755.1 uncultured Collinsella sp. | reverse complement strand
GCTCGCACCGCCGCGAATCGCGCGCCCGAGCCGGTGCGCGAGGCCGAGCATCGCATAGAGGAGCTCAAGGCCGCCGCGCAGGAGGCCACCGAGAGCGACGACATGAACAAGGCCGCCGAGATTACCGAGCGGCAGAAGGCCGCCGAGATTGAGCTCGCCGAGGCCAAGGCCGCCTGGACCGCCGAGCTCGACGCCAGCCCGCTCACCATCGATGTGAGTCAGATCGCCGATATCGTGTCCGTGACTTCGGGCGTACCGGTGTCCTCGCTTACCGAGAGCGAGAGCCGTCGCCTGCTGCAGGCCGAAAGCGTGCTCAAGACGCGCATCATCGGTCAGGACGAGGCTGTCGAGGCAGTTGCCAAGGCCGTACGCCGCAGCCGCTCGCCGCTCAAGGACCCGCGTCGCCCCGGCGGCAGCTTTATCTTCCTGGGTCCCACCGGCACGGGCAAGACCGAGCTCGCCAAGACGCTCGCCGAGTACCTCTTTGGCGGCAAGGATGCGCTCATCAGCTTCGACATGTCGGAGTTTGGCAGCGAGTTCGAGGTCTCCAAGCTCATCGGTAGCCCTCCGGGTTACGTCGGTCACGACGAGGGCGGCCAGCTCACCAAGGCCGTTCGTCGTCACCCGTACTCGGTCGTGCTGTTCGACGAGATCGAGAAGGCGCACCCCGATATCTTCAACATCTTGCTGCAGGTGCTGGAGGAGGGCCGCCTGACCGATAGCCAGGGCAAGACGGTCGACTTCCGCAACACCGTGATCATCATGACGTCCAACGTGGGCGCCCGCGAGATTGCGCAGGATGCGAGCGTGGGCTTTGGCACCACCGGCGAGCAGGGTCTCACCTCGAGCGAGATCCGCGGCCGCGCGATGGGCGAACTCAAGCGCCTGTTCCGCCCCGAGCTGCTCAACCGTATCGATGACATCGTGGTGTTCCAGAAGCTCTCGGGTGAGAATCTCACCAAGATCGCGCACCTGCTGGTGGACGACCTGCGTCAGCGTTTGATTGCCAACGGCATGAACATCAAGCTCACCGATGCGGCCTATGACAAGATCGTGGCCGAGGGCACCGACCTCACCAACGGTGCGCGTCCGCTGCGCCGTGCCATCCAAAAGCTCATCGAGGACCCGCTGTCCGAGGAGCTTCTGGCCGGCGAGTGGGGCGAGGGCGATACCGTCCTGTGCGATGTGGCCGACGGCAAGTTTGTCTTTAGCCACGGCACGGGCGAGATTCCGGCACCGCGTCCGGTCGGCGCGCTCGGCGGCGATACCGCTCCGGCGGCGCCGCACACCGGCAACGCCGCGCCCGTGAGCGGCGGCGTGACCTCGGGCCCCGGCGGCATGATGCAAGCCGGTTCCGGCGCGCTGTAGGGTGTGGTGACAATTTGATCTGTGCAATCGAGGCGCTCTGGCAAGGGCGCCTCGATTTGTAGAGCTGCGAAGTTGTGACCGTTACGCTATGCGGTCCGCCGTTAGCCGATGATGCGAGGGCGCTCGGCGTTTTCGACTGGTTTATGCACGCAAAGTCTGGGAATATACAAGTCGCATGTCTTACTGTCTAACCAGTTGCGCCAAGGAGGCACCATGGACTACAAGATTACTGGCTACGAGCCCGCCCAGCTGTTCCATTTCTTTGAGGAGATCAGCGCGATCCCCCGTGGGTCTGGCAACGAGAAGGGCATCAGCGATTTCCTGGTTGCGTTTGCCAAGGAGCGCGGCCTCGACGTGTATCAGGACGAGGTCTACAACGTCATCATTCGCAAGCCCGCATCTGCCGGCGCCGAGAATGCCCCGACCGTGATGCTGCAGGGGCACATCGATATGGTTTGCGACAAGTTGGGTTCCGTTGAGCACGACTTTGCGACCGACGGTATCGACCTGGTCGTCAAGGACGGCGTCCTCACCGCTAACGGTACCACGCTGGGCGCCGACAACGGTATCGCCGTCGCTCTGATGCTCACCGTGCTCAACGACGATTCGATTGCTCATCCGGCCCTCGAGTGCGTGTTCACCACCGACGAGGAGACTGGCCTGGTTGGCGCCGAGACGCTCGACAAGTCCCAGATTAGCGCCCGCACCATGATCAACCTCGATTCCGAGGAGGAGGGCGTGGCCACCGTCAGCTGCGCCGGCGGTGTCGTCGTTACCTACACCTGCCCGATCGTGCGCGAGCACAAGACCGGCAGCACCCTTACGCTCGAGATCTCCGGCCTGCTGGGTGGTCACTCCGGCGCCGACATCCACCTGGAGCGCGGCAACGGCAACCTCATCATGGCCCGCATCATCGACCGCCTGATGGTCGCCGGCGAGCCCGCCATCGTCAGCTTTAACGGCGGCACTAAGGACAACGCCATCAACCGTGAGTGCAAGGCTGTTCTGGTTTACGCCGACCACGCTGCCGCCGAGGCAGCGGCCGAGATCGCAAAGGGCATCATCGCCGACGTCACTGCCGAGCTCGAGGTCTTCGACCCCGGCTTTACCTGCACCGTCGAGATTGCCGACGACGCCGAGGTCGAGGCCATGGACCAGAAGTCCGCGCTTGCCCTCATCCGCGCCCTGCGTCTTGCCCCTAACGGCGTGATTCGCCGCAACGTCGCCACCGACGGCTCCGTCGAGGTTTCCTCCAACATCGGTGTGGTTGCCACCTCTGACGACCAGGTCAAGATCATGCTGTCCCCGCGCTCCTCGATCACTTCGCTGCAGAATGAGTTCAAGGACCGCCTGCAGACGCTGGCCGATGTCCTGGGCTTCGACGCCAAGTTTGAGTTCGAGTATCCCGGCTGGAGCTATGCCGAGCATTCGCCGGTCCGCGACGTCTTTGTCGAGAGCTATCGCGAGCTCTTTGGCTCCGAGCTGCGTATCGAGTCCATTCACGCCGGCCTTGAGTGCGGCCTGTTTGCCGAGGCCCTGCACGGCCTGGACGCCATCGCCGTGGGCCCGACGCTCTCCGATGTCCATACCCCGGACGAGAGCATGGAACTCGCTTCTGCTGAGCGCTTCTACGAGCTGCTCATCGACGTGCTCAAGCGCCTCGCTGCGTAAAGGTTGCGCTAGCAGCAGTCCGAGCCACGTGCTGGTGGATTGCAAATGACATTACGTGAGGGGGCACCCGAGCTTTTGCGACGGGTGCCCCCTCTCTTCTTTTGGGAAATGGGAGATTGATTGGCGTCTAGCCCATATCCGCCTTGATGAGGTCGAGGGTGCGCTGGCAGTTTTCGCGGACGGGGCCGAGCATATGCTCGCGCAGGTCCGCCATGCCGGGCAGGTTGGCATATTCGTCCATGATCTCTTCCATGCAAATGGGTACCTCGTAGGCGAGGTCCATCATGGTCGCAAAGCAAAACTTCTCGGATAGCCCGGCATTGGTGAGCGCCGCCTCCAGCGCGGGGTCGCCCTTACCGTGGTATCGGCGGATAGCGCCTGGACCGATGCGCCCCACACGATTTTCGCCGCCAACGCTCATGACAAGGCGCGCTTTTCGCCGCATGCGTTCGTATGCCAGCCCCGATGCAACGTCATACATACGGGCCATCATAGCTGTGTCGCCGTTTCCAAGAAGCAGGGAATAGTTCTTCGCATGCGCGTCCGGTGCGCCGATGATGGCGTTAAAGAAAAGAATCTGCGTAAACAGATACAGGTTAAGTTGATGATGACTCGTATTGACGAGGAGTTCCTGAATATCGCGTGCGGTCGGGCCGCCGTCTGCTGTGTACTTTTGAGCGGGCATCACCCCAAGTGCCTGACAGAGGTCTTCTTGATGTAGGCGCCTGATCGTTCCGTCTTCGACTTTCACGCGGTCATAGCGCTCAACAATGAGGGCAGGTTCGTCCTCAAACATACGATATTTGACGTTTGCCGTTGCGATACCGGCGCGCTGGGCGCTTTTCATGCAGACAAACTCATTGAGAGCCTCGAGTTTAAATCCGATAACGCCATTTTTGAAAATATGCGTTGTGGGCGAGGAGCCTATGCATTCGCACCAGCGGCCGTTTGTGAACGCGAGCGCGAATTTGCCCTGGTTGCCTCCAAGCGACCAACTTTCATCTAGGCCCATCCACGATGCATCGCGGTCATCTCTGATCGACTTGAGACGGAGAGCAATTTCGTGGTCGTCTATAGGGCGGTATTCGCCAGCGCGATGCAGGACGGCATCGGCATCTTCTTCGGCACAAAACTGCACTCCGCCCGGACAGTCGAGTCCGATATGGCTGAGCAGCGTAACGGGATTATTGGGCCTAACGTCGAATTCGGCGGCAATCGCTTTTCGCTGGTCCTCGCTGTCGGGTAGAAGGCCAAACAGGTACGGATTCATGACCTGTTGTCCGTATGTGCGATTCGATACGGGTATGTTGGTCGATAGGGCTGGCCCGTCATAGTCATGATCGTAGGTAAAGCTGATAAGACCGTTCTCATCTTGCGTGAGCGTTCCCGCAGGTACGCCGCAAATAATGGTCCGAAGTGATGTTCTGGCCATTGGCTATTTCCCTTCGGGCTTGGTTTGGTTAGATACGTTTGCGGCAATCGAGACTCCGAGATTGGACATGGCGAAATCGGCGAAGACCTCGTCGTAGAGTGCGGATGTAAAGGGGGCATCTGCAAGAGCCGGAATGGGGGTACTACGACGGTTGCGATGGTGAAAACGTTGAGCGTGATGGCACCTGGGGGTGCTGCGAGGCAGCGGATTGGCATGCGGGGCGTCGACTGGTCGCTCGTTTTTCGCTTCGCCGATATCCCCTTGAGCGGCGAGTGCCAGTCCAAGAGCATTGAAAATCGTCAGCAGCTTGTCGAGTCGAATGCCGGTGGCGTCTCCTAGCTCGAGCGATGCGAGCAGGCGCTCCGAAACACTGGCCGTTTTAGCGAGGGCGGCACGGGTGAGACCCTGAGCCTCGCGTGCCTGGCGCACGTAGATGCCAGCTTGGCGCGGTGTGGTGATGGGAAGGGTGTCCACGGCGATCTCCTAACGTGCAGACTTTTGCATATTAGTATGACATGCAAAAGTCTGCACGAAAAGGCCTCATGCAAAACTCTGCATAAGGCCTTGTGCTGGCGTTGAGTTTTGAGCGATTGTGCTTGGCGTTACAGCGCCAAAATCCCCAGATGCTCAAGCAAGATCTTAAGCCCGATGAGGATGAGCACGACGCCACCCACGATGGTGGCGGGTTTTTCGTAGCGCGCGCCAAAGGTGTGGCCGATCGCTACGCCGGCGACGGAGAAGATAAACGTTGTGACGCCGATAAGCGATACAGCGGGAACGATGTCAACCGAGAGCGCCGCAAATGAGATGCCTACGGCTAGGGCGTCGATTGAGGTGGCGATGGCGAGGATCAGGTACTCGCCCAGGTCAATCTTTTCGGCATCCTTGCCGTCGCCCTCGTCCTCGTCCTCGGTAAAGGCCTCCCACAGCATTTTGCCGCCGATGAAGGCCAGAAGGATAAAGGCGATCCAATGGTCGATCGGTCCGATGATGCCCATGAATTGACTGCCGAGCGCCCATCCGATTACGGGCATGCCGGCCTGGAAGCCGCCAAAGAACAGGCCGAGCACCGCGGCGACTTTAAGGTCGATCTTCTTCATGCCAAGGCCCTTGCAGATGGATACGGCAAAGGCGTCCATCGAAAGGCCAACGGCGAGCAGCACGAGCTCTGCGAGTCCCATAGTCTGGCTCCCTCTCTGCGGGCGAGCCCGATTACGCGACTACTCCCTCATTAATATGAGACCCGATGCTACCACATGAGCAGTCAAGAGAGCCTCGTCCCAAATGAGCTACCTAAGCTGTGTTCGCTCATTCTGTAAGCATCGGATTTTGCGGGCGTCACAGGGGCAAACCGTGAGAAACTTATTGACGTTTATGGAGCGTATACGATGGGAGCGATGCCTTGGATAAGAACGAGCTGCAAAAGCGTATGGAACAGGCCATCCGCCTGACGGCACCTGGTCAGCCGATCCGCACCGCCCTCGACATGATTATCGCCGGTCACCTGGGCGCCCTTATCTGCGTCGGCGACACCGAAAACGTGCTCGCTGCCGGTAACGACGGCTTCCCGCTCAACATTTCGTTCACCTCGAACCGTCTGTTCGAGCTCTCCAAGATGGACGGTGCCATCGTCATCGACGGCGACCTCACCCAGATCCTGCGCGCCAACTTCCACCTCAATCCCGATCCCTCGCTTGCCACGAGCGAGACGGGCATGCGTCACCGCACCGCCGCTCGCATGTCGGTGCTCACCGATGCCATCGTGATCTCGGTTTCGGCTCGTCGTGCCGTCGTTAACGTGTACGTCCACGGCAAGAGCTACGAGATCCAGCCCGTCACCACCATCATGAGCTCGGTCAACCAGCTCGTCGCCACGCTCCAGACTACCCGTCAGTCGCTCGATCGCTCCCTGCTGCGCCTGACGGCCCTCGAGCTCGACGACTACGTTACGCTCGCCGACATTACCGGTATTTTTTCGAGCTTCGAGATCATGCAGCAGGCAAAGACCGAGCTTAAGGATTGCATTGTCAAGCTGGGCAACCAGGGCAAGCTCGTGCAGATGCAGCTCGAGCAGCTCGCCGGCTCCAGCATGGATACCGAGTACGACCTGATGATTCGCGACTACGCGAGCGATTCCTCCGAGGCAAACGCCGAGAAGATTCGCACTGAGCTTGCCCGTATGACGCCTAAGGACCTGTCCGACCCACAGCATGTGGCGGCGGTTCTGGGTTACGACGACCTGGACGAGGACTCCGTCATGACACCGCTAGGCCTGCGCACGCTTTCGCGCGTGTCCGTCGTGCGCGACGGCGTGGCCGAGAAAATCGTCGACGAGTATGGCTCGCTGCAGGAGCTCATGGACGACATCAGCGAGGATCCGGAGCGCCTGGGCGACTTTGGCGTCAACAACCCTGCCATTCTTGCGGACTCCCTGTACCGCATGAAGGGCACCAAACAGGGGAACGCATAATGGCGCCCGTATGCGCCGTGGTCGTTGCCGGCGGCAGCGGCCAGCGCTTTGGAAATCCCGGCGGCAAGCAGCTCGTTAACGTGGCGGGCCGTCCGCTCATGAGCTGGTCCATCCGCGCGTTCGATCGGAGCGACAAGGTCGGCCACATCGTCGTAGTTTGCCCTGCCGAGCGTCGTGCCGAGATGAGACGCCTGGCCATCGACCCGTTTGACTATGACACGCCCATCAGCTTTGTCGATGCCGGCGATACCCGTCAGGATTCCACCCGTGCCGGCGTGCATGCGGTTCCGGCGGGTTTCGAATATGTCGCCATTCACGACGGCGCTCGTCCGCTCATTACCACCGAGGCCATCGATCACGCTATCGACGTGCTTGTGGGCGACCGTTCGCTCGACGGTGTCGTGTGCGGTCAGCCCGCGATCGACACGCTCAAAATCGTCGACGGCGATAATATCGTCGAGACGCCGCCGCGCGAGCTCTATTGGGCCGCACAGACGCCGCAGATCTTTAGCGTCGACGCCATGAAGCGTGCTCACGCCGCAGCTATCGCCGAGGGTTTTATCGGCACTGACGATTCGTCGCTGGTCGAGCGCATGGGCGGACGCGTACGTTGCGTTCAGAGTCCGCGCGATAACCTTAAGGTGACGGTGCCCGAGGACCTGCGTCCCGTAACCGCGATTCTGCTCGGCCGCATGGCCGAGGGAGAGGACCTTCCCCATGTTCAGTAACCTGCGCATTGGCCACGGCTACGACGTCCACCGTCTGGTGGAGGGGCGTCGATGTATCATCGGCGGGGGGGGCCACCCCCCCCAGCGGGGGCCGCCGGGGGGCCCGGGGGGCGCGGTGG
>CALBBA010000186.1 GCA_937926755.1 uncultured Collinsella sp. | reverse complement strand
GCGTGCAATGTCTCAACTTCGCCGACCTCAACACCGTCCCGGCCCTTGCGCCCGGCATCGAGCGCTGCGGCTACAACCCCCTGAGGCACATTCGCCGCAAGGCGGACGGCAGGCCCAACCAGCAGGACATCCTCTCGGTGGCAAAGGCCATCTGCCCCATCGAGGACAACAACCAGCCTTTTTGGGATCATGCGGCGGCAAACCTGCTGTCGTGTCTTATCGCCTACGTCACCGAACAGCTACCCGCCGACGAGCAGACGATCAGCTCGGTCATCAAGCTGATCGAGCACCTGCAGGACGGTGCCACGGGTCGATTGTTTGACGACCTGATCACGACCGACCCCCAAAGCTATGCCCTCTCGCTATGGCGGCGCTACGCCATTACGCAAAATGCCGAGCGCATGCACGCGAGCATCGTCGGCATCCTTGCCGAAAAGGTCATGTGCCTGGGATTCGACGGTGCGGCACAGCTCTATCGTGAGTACCATCAGGTGGACTTCGCTTCCATGGGACACACCCCCTGCGCCCTGTTTGTAACCGTGAGCGATATCGACCGCAATCTCGATCCGCTGACCGGCCTCTTTATTACGCAGGCGTTTATGGGCCTCATTCGCGAGGCCGATAGACAGCCCGACGGCAGCCTGCCCGTGCCCGTGCGCTCTATGCTCGATGACTTCGCAAATCTGCAGATCCCCCAGATCGACAACGTGCTCTCGATTATCCGAAGCCGCAACATCTGGGCAACGCTGCTGCTGCAGTCGACCAACCAGCTCGATGCGCTCTATGGCGAGGCACGCGCACGCTCCATCATGGGCAACTGCGACACGCATCTGGTGCTGGCGTTCCAGGATCCCGAGAGTGCCCGGGCGTTTTCCGACCGCGCCGACGCGCTCCCCAGCACGCTCATGGCGACGCCGATCGATCGCTCGTGGCTCTTTGTACGCGGTCGCACTCCCGAACAGGTCGAGCGCTTTAGGCTCGAAGACCATCCGCTCTACGGGGAGCTGCCCGAGGCGCAGCGAGGCCATGCGGAGGCCGAGATCTAGGCGCAGGGTTCTCGCAGCGCGCGGCGCCCCGGCGATGTTCCACAAAGGCCGTGCGCCCCGGGACCACGGCAAAGCAAAGGGGCCCGCATCCGATAGGATACGGACCCCTGACTATAAGGCGCGATGCGTTAACAGCAGCGACTACTTGCGGTGAGCGCGGTAGAACTCGATGAGCGCCTGGGTCGAAGCGTCCTGCTCGGCCTTGGCGGCGTCGTCGTGGAAGGCCGGGGTGATCTGCTTGGCAAGCTGCTTGCCCAGCTCGACGCCCCACTGGTCGTAGGAGTCGATGCCCCAGACCGTGCCCTCGACAAACGTGATGTGCTCGTACAGGGCGATGAGCTCGCCGAGTGCGAACGGGGTCAGCGTGTCGCCGAAGATCGAGGTCGTCGGACGGTTGCCCTCAAAGCAGCGGGCCGGGACGATCTGCTCGGGCGTGCCCTCGGCACGAACCTCGTCGGCCGTCTTACCAAAGGCGAGCGCCTTGGTCTGGGCCAGGAAGTTGCCCAGGAACAGCTCGTGGACATCCTGGCCGCTGTCGGTTGCGGGGTTGGCAGTGTTGGCGAAAGCGATAAAGTCGGCCGGGACCACCACGGTGCCCTGGTGCAGCAGCTGGTAGAAGGCGTGCTGACCGTTGGTACCGGGCTCGCCCCAGAAGATCTCACCGGTATCGGAGGTCACAGCGCTGCCGTCCCAGCGGACGTGCTTGCCGTTGGACTCCATGGTGAGCTGCTGCAGGTAGGCCGGGAAACGGTGCAGGTACTGGCAGTACGGCAGCACGGCGTGGCTCTTGGAACCGAAGAAGTTGACGTACCAGACGTTGAACAAGCCCATCAGCGCGACGGCGTTGTTCTCGAGCGGCGTGTTGCAGAAGTACTCGTCGATGGCATGGAAGCCCTCGAGGAACTGCTGGAAGCGCTCGGGGCCGAGCACGACGATCAGCGACAGGCCCACGGCAGAGTCGACAGAGTAGCGGCCGCCGACCCAGTTCCAGAAGCCAAAGGCGTTGGCCGGGTCGATGCCGAAGGCCTCGACCTTCTCGAGTGCAGTGGAAACGGCAACGAAGTGCTTTGCCACAGCCTCGGCGTTCTGCTCATCGGAGCCATCGATGGCGCCCTGAGCCTTGAGCTGCTCGAGCATCCAGGTCTTGACCTCGCGAGCGTTGGTAAGGGTCTCGAGCGTGGTGAAAGTCTTGGAGACGATGATCACGAGCGTGGTCTCGGGATCCAGACCCTTGAGCTTCTCGGCCTGGTCGTTGGGGTCGATGTTAGAGATATAGCGGCAGTCGATACCGGCGTCGGCATAGGGACGCAGAGCCTCGTAAGCCATGACCGGGCCCAAGTCGGAGCCACCGATGCCGATGGACACCAGGTGCTCGATCTTTTTGCCGGTTACGCCCTTCCACTCACCGGAGCGCACGCGCTCGGCGAAGGCATACATGCGATCGAGGACCTCGTGCACGTCGGCGACGACATCCTGGCCGTCGACGATAAGCTGGCCTTTCTCGCTTGCCGGACGGCGCAGCGCGGTGTGCAGGACGGCGCGGTCCTCGGTGGTGTTGATGTGCTCGCCAGAGAACATGGCGTCGCGGCGCTCCTCGAGCTTCACCTCGCGGGCAAGATCGCACAGCAGCTTGACGGTCTCATCGGTCACCAGATTCTTGGACAGGTCGAAGTGCAGGTCACCGGCGTCAAAGCTCAGCTTGTTCACGCGCTCTGCATCGGCAGCGAACCAAGCCTTGAGGTCGATACCCTCGGCCTCGAGCTTCTCCTGATGGGCCTCGAGCGCCTTCCAAGCGGCGGTCGACGTAGCGTCGATAGGTGCGGCAACAGTTGCCATAAAGTCCTCCTCAACATACGGGCGCATACCTCCATGCGCCCGGATAATCAGATGCCCCTATTCTAACGCAGGTCAAGACCGTAATCAGCGAGCGTTGCCAATCCGCCCCCAAACGGCAACCGATCAAAAAGGGGCAGGTTTATTTTGGCAGGTCAAACGCTTTACCAATCAAAAATAACCTATCCCTTTATGCCAAATATTAGGCCGCTGCGCACACGCTGCCGAGCAACTCACGCAGAGGAGACCCAATGCCCTCCAGCAGTTCGGGCGCGATAATGGCGAAAACGGGAACCTCGCCGGCACCCACAACGGCGGGCACTTTTCCCTCGGAGACGATGCATCCATAAGGCACAAAGCCGTCCTCACCGGCATCGAGCGCCGCCATACGACGGGCGAGCTCGCGCGCAAAGCCGGCAGTATCGGCATCGCCGATCGCCAGGACAAAGTCCACGCCTTCGTCGGTCGCCAAGGCCACGGCTTCGTCGATCAGCTCGTCTCCCCCGTCGCCCCCGACCAGACCGCAGCGGAAAAGCACGCGCTCGAGCAGGGCGCGATCGAGCGAGCCCAGCGCCGCCGAAACGAGCTCATCACGCGTGTGCTTGTCGCCTCCCAGCACGACCAGTGCCTTGGTGCCGCCATAGTGGGCAACCAATCGCCCGCACCAGCGAGCCACATCCCCATCCGCAACCAAGCGCGTCGGCATACCAAACCCATAGTTGACCATTATCCCCACAATCCTTCCGTGCGTATAGGCGGTATCAATCGTTAGGCTCATGCTACGAAGCGAGGTTTTCCGAGCTGTTTCGCGCTCTTTAGAGCTGCGTTAAAAACCCGATGCAACCGCACGACCATACCCGCCAAAGAGGGACAGGTTTTGACGATGTCCGCGCAAGCGGGTATTATCGAACATGTATTCGATAAGAACATGTGTTTGATGGGAGGAAGCGTGGCGCACGAGCAGCACACCTACATCTGCATCGACCTCAAGACGTTTTATGCCAGCATCGAGTGCGTCGACCGCGGGCTCGATCCGCTCACCACCAACCTGGTTGTTGCCGACGAATCACGCGGACGCACGACCATCTGCCTCGCCATCACGCAGTCCATGAAGGACCTCGGGATACACAATCGCTGCCGTCTGTTCGAGATTCCCGACGGCATCGACTACATCAAAGCCGTACCGCGCATGCAGCACTACATGGAGGTGTCGGCGCAAATCTACGGCATCTATCTGGAATACGTGAGCCCGCGAGACATTCACGTCTACTCGATCGACGAGTGCTTTATCGACGTGACGCCCTATCTGGATCTCTACCATACCGATGCGAAAGGCTTCGCCTGCATGCTGCGCGACGAAGTCCTGGGGCGTACCGGCATCACGGCAACGGTCGGCATCGGCCCCAACCTATTCCAGGCCAAGGTTGCACTCGACATCACCGCCAAGCACGTTGCCAGCCGCATCGGCGTACTCGACGACGAAACCTTCCGCAAGGAGATCTGGCCGCACCGTCCCATCACCGACATCTGGGGCATCGGCCCCGGCGTGGCGGCCCGCCTCGAGAAATACGGCGTCTACGACCTGATGGGGGTCGCCGCACTCGACGAAAACCTGCTCTACGACGAGCTCGGCGTCAATGCCGAGTATCTTATCGACCATGCCTTTGGTCGCGAGCCGACAACCATCGCCGACATCCAAGCCTATCGTCCGCAAGCGACCTCAACCACCACGGGGCAGGTCCTCTCGAAGGGCTATGCCTACGAGCAGGCCTACACCGTCTTGCGCGAAATGGTCGATGCCGCCGTGCTGGATTTGATCGACAAGCACGTGGTGTGCGACAGCATCTCGCTCTTTGTGGGCTATGCAAGCGAGCGCGCCGACATACGCCGGCTCAACGCCAGCGGCACGGCGCAGTATATAGACGGCTGCGGGCACCTGCGCTCGAGCACATCGAGCATCGAACCCACCGCAACCGCCGGCCCCGAGCTCGCGCCCCGTGCTCCCAAGCCCGTCCAGCGCGATGACGAAAGGCGTCGTCTGGTGCGCGAAGCGCAGGCAATCGATGGCATCTTTGTGGGCGAACACGGCGGCAAACCGCGTGGTGGCTATGCCGCGCTCTTTGCGCACTCCAACGCCTCGCGCAAGCTGCCCGAGCGCACTAATTCGTTTAAGAAGATCATGGGGTATTTCGATGACCTTTGGGCACAAACGGTCGATCCCAAACGACCGGTCAAGCGCATCAACCTGGGATTTGGCAACCTCATGCCCGAGGAATTTGCCACCATCGATCTGTTCAGCGATATCGAGGCCGATGAGCGCGAGCGCGACCTGGCGCGCGCCGTCCTGGCCGTGAAAGGCAAGTACGGCAAGAACGCGCTCGTCAAGGGATTAAGCTTTACCGCCGGCGCCACCGCGCGCGAACGCAACGACCAAGTTGGAGGACATCGTGCCTAAACCCAAGCAGCAGCCCGTGCGCCCGCCGACCGCCTTCGAGCGCCTGGCGGACCCCGAGGGTAGACGCCGCGCCGCCGACCCCAACCTCACTGCCAACGGTGCCGTGCGCGCCAACCGCGCCGCACAGTTTATGCCCTTTGCCGCCCTCACGGGATACTACGAACTCGTGCGCAAGCAGGAAATCACCGTCGAGCCAAAACGTGAGCTCACGGAAGAAAAAGCCCTCGTGCTTTCTAAAAAGCTCGAGGGTCTCAAACGTGGCGACTTGATTCGTGTCACCTATTACGATACATACGGCTATCGCAGCCGCACCGGCATCCTCGACGAGGCGCTCCCCGCCTTCAAGCTCCTCAAACTCAAAGACATCGCCATCGACTTCGACGACATCCAAGACATCGAACTGCGCGGACGAGCCTAGCCAAGGAAGCGCATCCAGGGCGGCGCCTACAGCGTCATGACGTAGTAGCCCGCGTCTTTCACGGCCGTCTCGAGGACACCACGATCAACCGGCTGCTTAGAGCGCACGCGTGCCGTGTGGTCCGCATACGTCACCGTTGCCCAC
>CALBBA010000185.1 GCA_937926755.1 uncultured Collinsella sp. | reverse complement strand
AAACTTCATATGCGCCGCCCCCGCGCGCAAGCAGAAAGGGCGACCCCAGTGCGGAGTCGCCCTTTCTGAGCTGCTTATGTGCGGCTGTTACTCGGCGTCGTGGTGACGGCGGGGCTTGCGGCCTCCGTTGTCGCCGGGACGGCGCGGACGGTCGCTGCGCTCGGAGCGCTCGCGACGCGGACGCTCACGGCGCTGGAAGTGCTCGCCGTCGCCCTCGGGGGCACCCTCGGCGCGAGCCGGGGCCTCGGGCTTATCCAGACGATCGAGCGAGATCTTGCCGCGATCGTCGACCTCGATGACGACGACCTTGACCTCGTCGCCCACGTTGAGGACGTCCTCGACCTTCTCCACGCGGCCCTTGGCGACGCGGGAGATGTGCAGCAGGCCGTCCTTACCGGGCAGCAGGTTGACGAAGGCGCCGAAGGGCTGGATGGAGACCACACGACCGGTGTACTCCTCGCCCGGCTCGGGAACCTTGATGATGAGCTTAATACGCTCGACGGCCTGGTCGACGGACTCGCCGGTGCCGCCGACAAAGACGGTGCCGTCCTCCTGGATGTCGACCGAAGCGCCGGTCTCGTCCTGGATGCCGCGGATGACCTTACCGCCGGAACCGATGACGTCGCGGATCTTGTCGGTCGGAACCTGGATGGAGACGATGCGCGGGGCGGTGCTGCGCGTGGTGTGGCGCGGCTCCGGAATCACATCGAGCATCTTCTGCAGGATGAAGGCGCGACCCTCCTTGGCCTGCTGCAGGGCGCGGGCCAGGATGTCGAAGGTGAGGCCGGTAGCCTTGTTGTCCATCTGCAGGGCGGTGATGCCCTCGGTGGTGCCGGTGACCTTAAAGTCCATGTCGCCAAGGAAGTCCTCGAGACCCTGGATGTCGGACAGGACCACGGTCTTGCCCTCCTCCTGGATCAGGCCCATGGCGATACCGGAGACCGGGCGCTTAATGGGCACGCCGCCGTCCATAAGGGCGAGCGTGGAGCCGCAGGTCGAAGCCATCGAAGAGGAGCCGTTGGACTCCATGACCTCGGAGACGACGCGGATGGCGTAGGGGAACTCGTTCTCGTCGGGAAGCACCGGAAGCAGAGCGCGCTCGGCCAGATTGCCATGGCCGATCTCGCGGCGCTTGGGGCTGCCCATGCGGCCGGTCTCGCCGGTGCAGAAAGGCGGGAAGTTGTAGTGGTGCATGTAGCGCTTGCCCTCGGTGGGCTCGATGGTATCCAGACGCTGGCCCTCGTTGAGCATGCCGAGCGACAGGACGGAGAGCACCTGGGTCTGGCCACGCTGGAACAGGCCGGAGCCGTGAACGAGCGGCAGGTAGTTGTCCTTCACCATGATGGGACGGATCTCGTCGGCGGCACGGCCGTCGACGCGCTCACCGGTCTCGACGACCATGGTGCGCATGGCCTTCTTCTCGAGCTTCTTGAGCGCCACGGGGATCTCGCGCTCCCAAGCTGCCTGCTCCTCCTCGGTGAACTCGGCGCGGATGGACTCCTTCAGAGCCTCGACCTTACCGATACGGGAGAGCTTGTCGGCGTCGCGAAGGGCGGCAGCCATCTCGTCGTAGTGGGCGAAGATGCGCTCCTGGACCTCCTCGACGGGCTGGTCGAGCGGGTACTCCTTCTTGACGATGGGGCCGTTAACCTGCTCCCACTCGGCGACGAACTCGTCCTGAGCCTGGCAGAAAGCAGCAAGGGCCTCCTGGCCAAACTTCATAGCGGCGAGCATGTCGTCCTCGGAGATCTCCTCGGCGCCGGCCTCGACCATCGAGATGAAGTCGGCGGATCCGCCCAGCTCCAGGTCCAGATCGGAGTTCTCGCGCTCCTCATAGGTGGGGTTGACGATAAACTCGCCGGTCTCCACGTTACGGCCGATGCGCACGCAGGCAAGCGGGCCCTCGAAGGGCACGCCGCCGAGCGTCATGGCCAGGGAGGCACCCATGACGTTGATGACGTCGAAGGGGTTGACCTGGTCGGCGACGAGCGAGGTAGCGACGATGTGCACCTCGTTGCGGAAGCCGTCCGGGAAGCTCGGGCGAATCGGACGGTCGATCATGCGCGCGGTGAGCGTGGCCTTCTCGCTGGGACGGCCCTCACGCTTGAGGTAGCCACCCGGGATGCGGCCGGCAGCGTACATCTTCTCGTTGAAGTCGACGGTCAGCGGGAAGAAGTCGTAGTTCTTGCGCTCCTTGGAGACAACCACGGTGTCGAGCATCGTGGTGTCGCCCTGCTTGACCAGGCAGGCGCCGGTGGCCTGCTTGGCAAGCTCGCCCGACTCAAAGGTGTAGGTCTTGCCGTACAGCTCAAAGGTCTTGGATACGAGTGTCATTGTTCTCCTTTACCCCACAGGCCCCTTGCCTGCGGGCTTCTCATGTGACGCGGACCCCCTGCCCCCGCCACGCTTCAGAGCGTGATTGTTCGCGCCCTTACACAAAAAGAGCGCCCCGCTGCGCAGGACGCTCTTAGCATGTACAAATCCTACTGGATGTTGTCGCGGATGCCCAGAGCCTTGATGAGCTCACGGTACTCGACGATGTCGTTCTTCTTGATGTAGGAGAGAAGACGACGACGACGACCGACGAGCATGAGCAGACCACGACGGGTGTGGAAGTCCTTCTGATGGGACTTCATGTGCTCGGTCAGCTCCTTGATGCGCTCGGACAGGATGGCGACCTGAACCTTGGGGTTGCCGGTGTCGACCGGGGTGTTACCGAACTGGGCAGTCAGCTCCGCCTTGCGCTCTTTGGAAACAGTCATTGTTTCACCTTTCTTTTTGCGTCGCCATCGGGCGACTCGATTCGCCTCGGACTGGGAAGCCGCCGGTGGAGCGAGCAACCAAGGTCGAGGTACCAACAGGTCGGTATGTTACCACAAGCAGCCCGCGCCTGCGCATCATCACCGACCCAACATGAATTCCATCGCACGGAGGCGCTGGTCGGTGTGCGTCGCAGCCCACGCATCCGAAAGCCCGAGCAAGAGCGCCGCCGTATGCGGGTCGATTCGCTCGGCCAAAAGCGCATCGAAGGTCATGGACATGAGGGCGCGCAGCCATGCGGCCTCACCGGTCGACACCAGTTCGGCACCTGGAACGCTCGACGCGCACGACCCGCACATGAGGCCGCCCGCCTGGGGCGAAAAATACGACAGCATGGGGTCTCCGCACAGCACGCAGGCCGAAAAATCGGGTCGATAGCCAACGTGCGACAGCAGCTTAAAGACATATGCCGCCACAAGTAGATCCATATGCGCCGTGTCGAGCCCGCTGCCCACCAGGGCAAGCGCTCGCTGCGTGATGGCAAAGGTAAACGGGTCCTCGGCGTCCTCGAACGAGCACACGCGCGCGACCTCGGCGATCGCGCTTGCGGCGCAGGTCGTCTCGTAATCGGGCGCAACGCCGAGCGGCGCCTCCATAAGCTCGGCCTGGGAAACCACGTCGAGTGACCGTCCATGTGCGAGCAGCATATCTACCGTACAGAACAGCTCGCAGCGCGCAGCCAGGCGTCCGCCGGGTTTGCGGGCGCCCTTTGCCACGGCACGAACCTGCCGCCCCCGCTCGTCAAGCATCGTCAAGATCAGGTCGGTCTCTTTGAGCTTAGTCTTATCGAGCACGAGCACTTTCGTGCGATATGTCCGGGAGCCTGCCATGCGCGCCGCGCGTCCTTAGTCCTCGGCGTTATAGCCAAAGCGGCGAATCTGGGCCTCGTCGTCACGCCAGCCGGCCTTGACCTTCACGTCCAGCTCCAAAAAGACCTGCGTGCCAAAAATGCGCTCAAGATCGCGACGGGCGTCGATACCGATATGCTTGATCATCTCGCCGCCCTTGCCGATGATGATGCCCTTCTGACCCTCGCGCTCGACGTAAATGGTGGCGTGCACGCGCAAGACCTTCTTGGTCTGCTCGAGCGCGTCGCAGATGACGCCCACGGAGTGCGGGATCTCGTCACGGGTGCGGCGCAGGACCTTCTCGCGCACAAACTCGGCCACGAGCGTCTCGTCGGAGGCATCGGTGCCCACATCCTCGGGGAACCAGCGCGGGCCCTCGGGCAAAAAGTGCGCGACAGTCTCGATAAACGCATCGACGTTGAAGTTCTTGACCGACGACGTCACGATCTCGTCGTCGTATTCCATAAGCTCGTGAGCGGCCTTGAGCTGTTCCATAACCTGCGCGGGATCGGCCTCGTCGGCCTTGGTGAGCACTAGGACCTTCTTGCAGCGGGCGCTCTTAACACGCTCGGCGACCCAGGCGTCACCCCTGCCGATGGGCTTGGTGGCATCGATCAAAAACGCGACGACGTCGACGTCGTTGAGCTCGAACAGGGCGCTCTTGTTAAGCTCGGAGCCCAGGCCGTCCTTGGGCTTATGAATACCCGGGGTATCAACGAAGACCAGCTGGTAGCCGGGACGATTGACCACGGCACGCATGCGGCGGCGGGTCGTCTGGGCCACCGGAGAGGTGATGGCGACCTTCTTGCCGTAGCAGGCGTTGAGCAGCGTGGACTTGCCGGCGTTTGGACGACCGACCAGGGCAACAAAGCCGCTGCGGAAGCCCGGCTCCACGTCACCAAAGCCCATGGACACCTCATCCGCGTCACAAAGAGCGTCGAGTTCCTCATCGCTCATACCCTCAAACGGGTCGAATTCCTCAACTTCGTCAAAAGAATCGGTATCCTCAACCTCGTCCAGGACCTCGTCGTTCAGAATCTCATCGGCAGGCTGCATATTGTCGGACATGGGAATCCCTTTCTAAATAAAGCCGAGCGCGTGGGCAAACACCAGCAAGCCCACAATCGCGGCGGTAATGGAAAGAACGTAGACAGAGGCGGCGGCGATATCCTTCGCACGCTTGGCCAACGGATGGAGCTCCTGGGTCGCTAGGTCGACGATCGCCTCCATAGCGGTGTTGCACAGCTCGCCGTGAATCACCAGGCCACAACAGATGATAATCGTGGCCCACTCGGCAATGTCGAGCCCCACGATACAGCCGGCAATGACAGTGCACACGCCCGCCACGAGCATGACCTTAATGTTGCGCTCGGTCTTGACGGCGGTGACGAAGCCCTCCATGGCGTAGGAGAACGACTTTAAAAAGGACGGATGGTCCTTGTTCGATCCGGGAATCATAGACGGCTCCTAGTCGTGGGCGTGGTTGGTGATGGGGCCGACGTGGACTAGCTTAGGGTCCTCGCCGCGCTCGAGCGCCAGATCGCGCAGGATAGCGTCCTCGCGGGCCTCCATGACCTCGGCCTCGTCGTCCTCGATGTGGTCATAGCCCAGCAGGTGCAGCATGCCGTGAACGAGCATCAGACGGCACTCGTCAGCGGGGCTATTGCCAAAACCGGGGGCCTGACGGGCAATAACCTGCGGGGCCAAGATGATATCGCCGAGCTCGAGCGTCTCATCGGCGGGAATGTCATCGTCAAAGGCCGAATCGCACTCAAACGAGAGTACATCGGTGGTGCGATCGATACCGCGCCACTCGTGGTTGAGCTCGTGCATCTCGTCCTCGTCGACATACGAAAGGGAAATCTCGACTTCACGCTCAACGCCCTCGGCGGCAAGCACGACCTCGCAGATGTGCTCCACCTCCTGCGCATCGAGCAGCGTATCGAGCTCGGCATCGTTGCTGATCAATACACTCAACGGGACTCCTTTCGGTCGCGCGGGCGCTGCTCGCGCACGTCATCATAAGTGTCGTATGCCTCGACGATACGTCCCACCAAGGCATGGCGCACCACGTCGGCGCGCTCGAGGTGCGAAAATGCGACATCGTCGACACGGCCCAAAATCTGCTCAACGTCGGCAAGACCGCCACGACGACCCACCAGGTCGCGCTGGCTCAGGTCGCCGGTAATCACAAACTTGGAGTTAAAGCCCAAGCGCGTCAGGAACATCTTCATCTGCTCAGGCGTGGTATTTTGCGCCTCGTCGAGCACCACGAAGGCATCGCTCAGCGTGCGGCCGCGCATGTAGGCAAGCGGGGCGATCTCGATCACGCCACGCTCCATAAGCTCATCGGTGCGCTCGCGATCCATCATGTCAAAAAGGGCGTCGTAGAGCGGACGCATGTAGGGATCGATCTTTTCCTCGAGGGTGCCGGGCAAAAAGCCCAAGTTCTCCCCCGCCTCGACAACCGGACGCGTCAAGATCAGCCGGCCCACCTCGTGGCGCTTGAGCGCGGCAACGGCGAGCGCCATGGCCAGATAGGTCTTACCGGTGCCGGCAGGACCCAGGCCAAACGTGATGGTATGCGTGCGGATGGCATCCACATAGCGCTTTTGGCCCAGCGTCTTGGGGCGAATGGCACGGCCGCGATACGAAAGCAGCACGTCATCGCGAAGCGACGTAGCCTCGTGCTCACCGTCGCGCAAGACGGCCAGGCAGCGAGAGACATCGTCGGCAGACAGTGTGCGCCCGGCGGCAGCCTCGCGAAAAGCATGCTCGAAAAAGCGCGCCACGAGCTCAACCTCATCCGGGTCACCGCCCACGGCGATGCTGTCACCACGGGCAACCACGTGGGCGCGAACCAGGCCCTCGAGCGTGCGCAGAACGCCGTCACCAGCGCCCAGCACACGAGAGGGGTCAATTCCCTCGGGAACGGTAAGTCTAATCTTCGAGGCTTCCATGAACCTCCCTGCGTGCATGGACCAAGCCGGAATCATCGACTCCGATGATAGCAACATCGAGCAGGCACGGGGCCGTGAGTCCACGGGTATCGTCAAGGCGGGCATGATGGAAGGAGCCGAGCGTCAGGTTGTCGCCATACTCGAGCACGGCACGCTCGACGGAGCCCACGCGGCGACGGGCGTCGGCAACGGCGAGCTCCTGGGCCGCCGCGCGCATGCGACGGCTGCGCTCAGCCATGACCTCGGGCGCCACCTGGTCGGGCATATCGGCCGCCAAGGTGCCGGGGCGCTTGCTGTAGCGGAACACGTGCATACGCGAGAAGCCCACGCGACGGCAGAGCGCCAGCGACTCCTCAAACTCCTCGTCCGTCTCGCCGGGAAAACCGACGATGACATCGCACGAAAGCGAAGCCTGCGGCAAAATCTCGCGAATCATACGCACCGTGCCCTCGAAGGACTCAGCGCTATAGGGACGGCCCATACGATGCAGGGTCGCCGTGCAACCGGACTGCACGGGCAGGTGCAAAAACGGGGCGATACGCTGCGGATAGCGAGCCATGACCTTCAGCAGGCGCTCGGAGATATCCATGGGTTCCACCGAAGAAATGCGCACATGGGGAATCGAGGTGCGCTCCATGATGGTCTCGAGCAGCTCGTCGATCTCCACGTGTTCGTCGGTCGCGCTCTTGCCGTCGTAGGCACCGAGGTTCACGCCCGTCAGCACGACCTCGGGCACGCCGGCCTCCTGGGCCTCGAGCACCTGCTCGAGCACAGACTCGACAGGCACGGAGCGCTCGGGGCCGCGCGCCTTCCACACGATGCAGTAGGTGCAGCGGTGATTGCAGCCGTCTTGGATCTTTACGCCCAAGCGGGAGCGCCCAAGCGCATCGACCACATCGCTATCGCTGCAAGCGGCGACGCTGTCGGATTCAACGCCTAGCACCTCGCATACACGTTCGGCGACATCTATCTTGGACGGCTCGGCAATCACGCGATCCGAAAGCTCCGACAGCTCCTCGGGATGCAAATTGACCACGCATCCGGTCACGACCACATAGGGCTCGCCCGGATAGGCCAGCGCATGACGGACGGCCTTACGGGTCTTGGCCTCGGCCTCGCCCGTAACGGCACAGGTGTTAATGACGATCAGATCGGCATCCTGGGGCTCCACAATAGCAAATCCCAGGCGCATAAGATCGGCAGTGATACGGTCAGACTCAACCCGGTTGACGCGGCAGCCGAGGTTGACGACGGAAATATGGGGTGCGAGCACGCGGGCTCCTTAATCGAGGATATCGTCGAGGGCACTCTTGATACGGTCGGTCACCGACTTCTTACCGGAAGCGACGTCATCGCCCATCTCATCGGCAAAAGCACGGAGCAGCTCGCGTTGCTTATTGGAAAGATTGGTGGGAACGACCACGCGCAGTTGCACGATCAGGCGGCCACGCGAACCGCCACCGCCAATGCGCGGCATGCCGTAATTATTGACGCTCACGGTGTCGCCGTACTGGGCGCCGGCGGGGACGCACACCTTAACGACCTCGTCGGGCATAATGCCCTCGACCTCGATCTCGCAGCCGAGCGCAGCCTGCGCAATCGAGATATCGCTCACCAGGTACAGGTCATCACCGTTGCGCTTAAAGCGCTCATGGTCGGCGACGCGCACGTTGACAATCAGGTCGCCCGAAGGCTCGCCGCGAAGGCCGGCCTCGCCAAAGCCGCTCACACGCAGCTGGCGACCGGTCGAAACGCCGGCGGGAATATCGATGTCGATCTTTTCATGCGAAGGCGTGCGGCCCTGACCGTCGCAGGTCTCGCAGGGATGGTCGATGACCGTGCCCTCGCCATGGCAGTCGGGGCAAGGCGAAGAGGACTGAACCTGGCCCAGGAACGAACGCTGAACCGTCGTGACATAGCCCGTGCCGTGGCAGCGGCCGCACTGCTTTTCCTGTGCGCCCTCTGCCCTACCGGTGCCGTTGCAGTCCTCGCAAGGAGCAAGGCGGTCATAGCTGATCGTCTTTTTGCAGCCGAGCGCCGCCTCCTCGAGCGTCACCGAAAGCGAGATGGCCATATCACGTCCGCGACGACGCTCACGACGGCTGCGGGCGCCACCGCCGGCACCGCCGCCAAAGAACGACGAGAACAAGTCGTCCATGCCCATGCCACCAAAGATATCGTTGATATCGACGTAGCCCGAACCACCAGGGCCGTCGGCAGTGCCGTAACGGTCGTAGTTAGCACGCTTCTGCTCATCGGAAAGAACGGAATAGGCCTCGTTGAGCTCCTTGAACTTGGCCTCGGCCTCGGGGTCGTCCGAAACATCCGGATGTACGGTACGGGCCTTCTTTAGAAACGCACGCTTAATCGTCCGCGCGTCGGCATCCCTGTCGACGCCAAGCACCTCGTAGTAATCCCTATTTTCCGACACAACCGAATCCTTCCGACTTTCATTATTGTCACAGTGCGTCCTATACCCAAGCAGGGCCGACCGCAAACAGAGGGTTTGATGTTATTGCATTTGGTACGGCGAAAGCATGGCCCGTTGCGAGCAGCTCGCGAACCAAACCGACACGAGCGCGAACATGAAGCCATTGGCAAAACCGTTGGCAAACTGCATCGCACCGCGCTTCCACCACAGCAGGCTGCGGTGCAGCACGCCGTCCGAGACCACCATAAACAGGCCCATGGCAAACGGAATAAAGCACATCACGACAAAGGCCGAGAACACTCCCGAGATGGCCGACAGCACCAAAAACGGCGCCACAATGCCCATCAGGTAAAAGCCAGTACGAGCTTTGCCTTCCAAGCGCTCGGCCTCAACATGGGCGCGGCCGACCAGGTCGCCGCCCGCGGCACCGTTAGTGCCAGCATGGCCCATGCCGCTAATGCGGACCTCGTCGCCATCGTGCGTGCCGGCAGGAAACTCAATCGTCTGCTCGGAGGTCACACGGACACGGCCGCTGCCACCGCAATCGGGGCAGGGGTCGGCCACGACCTTACCGGAACCGCCGCACTCGGGGCAGACCGACTGGAACGTGCCCGCACCAAACAGGAAGGACAGGTCGACGTCGATGTGGCCGCGGCCACCGCAGCTCGGGCAGGTATGGGCATGCTCAGACGAAACGGAGCCCGAGCCGCCGCAGTTGCTACAGGTGTCGAAGCGCGTGTAGCGGACGGTCTTGCGGGCACCGCCCTTGGCCTCCTTGGCGTCGAGTTTGATATCGACGACCACGTTGGCGCCGTTCTCGGGATTGTAGGCAGCCTGGCCGCGACGCTGCTGGCCCCAGGCGCCACCAAAGGGAAAGCCGCCCTCAAAGGGATTGCCATAGCCCGTGCTGCCGGCGTAGCCGCCACCATAGGGCGAAGCCGTAGGAGCACCGGCAAAGGGATTGCCAGAACGCATGGCGTCGTAGCGCGCACGTTTTTGCTCATCCGAAAGCACGGCGTAGGCCTCGGAAACCTCTTTAAACTTTTCCTCGGCATCCGGCTCTTTATTGACGTCCGGATGGAGCTTACGGGCCTTTTGCTGGAAGGCCTTTTGAATATCACGCGAGGTGGCGTCCTTGGAGACACCCAGAATCTCGTAGTAATCTTTTTCGTTCATCGTCGCCATGCGCGGCAACCTCCTGCTCACAGCAGCGTATATATTCCGGTAATTCTACCCGAGCGGCCTAAGCTAGATCCCAAAACAGCTCGAACAGAACATTTCCATCGAGCCAGCCCAGATGGGTCGGCGCCAGACGAGCTCGAACATGGCCCGCGACGACAACTGCCGAAGTAAAGGGTCCCTCATGACCCCAGAGCGTCTCGGGCACCCAAGTGGCAAGACCCAATTCGAGCGCGCGATCGCAGGCAGCTGCCAGCTCGCCCGTTGGGATGACGCAAGCTGCACGAGCCAACAGGTCGGACGCAACACCGCGCGTCATGCGACAAGCGAGCATCAAGTCTTCGGCGACAGCCTCACGCTGCGACAGATATTCGGCCTCGAACGCCGTCGCGTCATCGTCACGTTGCACCAGACGCACGCGGTACGCATCGCCTCGAGAAGACACGCCGGGGAACAAACCTGCAAGACGGTCGAAATCCTCGTCGTCGAGCATGCCCGCGGCAGAACGACCCAGGCCCAGGTAGCCCCGTCCGGTCCAGTAGGCAATGTTATGGGCGCACTCATGGCCATCGAGCGCGTAGCTTGCCACCTCATACGGATGATAGCCGGCCGCACCCAGGCGCTCACGCGCCGCGTCCATGCACGAAGCCTGAAAATCCTCTTCGGGCTCGAGCGACTCGTCACGGCACGCCATGCGATAGAGTGGCGTGCCCTCCTCGAGCGTGAGCGGGTAGACCGACACATGATGAGGCGCCGCCGCCAACACGACATCGAGCGTGCTCCGCCAGCTTGCGGCCGTCTGCCCGGGAAGGCCGCACATCAGGTCGCACGACACATCGAGGCCAGCATCCTTCACCGTCGCGATAGCCGCAAGTGCCCGATTAGCATCGTGAATGCGGCCAATAGCAGCCAGCTCGGTATTGTCGAGGGTTTGCACGCCCAGAGAGATGCGCGTGACACCCGCCTCGGCAAGCGCGGTGGCGAGCTCGACGGTCAGCGACTCAGGATTGGCTTCGCAGGTAAACTCAACGGGGGCGCACCACGCACGAATACGCCGCGCCAGCTCCACCAGGCGCTCCCCAGCCAGCGACGGCGTGCCGCCGCCAATATAGACCGTGCGGACCTGCGCAAGCGCCCCGGCGTCGCCAAAGGAATCGAGGCGCGCATACAGCTGCTCAAAATAGGAATCGAGTGCGGCATCCAAATCACACGCAGAAAAGCTGCGCGAGTCGAAGTCGCAATAGCGGCATTTTTGAGCGCAAAACGGCACGTGCACGTACAACGCGGTAACGGCCACCCTTAGGCCTCCAGCGGATGAGCGGGCACCGGCTCACCGGCGGCAAGCGCGGCCTCGCAGGCCACCACATCGCGCTCGATATCATCGACCAGCGACATGAACTCCTCGTACGTAGAGCAACGCACCACCTGAGCGCGCCAGGCGGCGGCATGGGGCATACCCTTTAAGTACCAGCTTGCGTACGTGCGAGCACGCGACATGAGCGGCAGAAGCTCGTGCGTCAACGTCAGGTGCTCGCGCAGAGCCTCCAGGCGCTCGACGGAGCTGCGCACCGGCACCGGTATGCCATCGAGCGCAAGGGCGCGAGCATCACCAAAGACCCAGGGATTACCGTAGATACCGCGCGCGATAAACACCGCGCTGGCACCCGAGCCGTGCAGATGCTCCGCAGCCTCCTCGGCAGAGAACACATCGCCCGAACCAATCACGGGAATCTCGACAGCGTCGGCAACCTCATCGACGACAGACCAATCGGCCTGGCCCGTGTAGAGCTGCGTGGCGCAACGACCATGCACGGCGACTGCGGCAGCCCCTGCACTCTCAAGCATCTGGGCAAATGTCGCGGCATTGCGGTCCTCGGCATAAAAGCCCTTGCGAATCTTGACGGTCACGGGCACGTGCGCCGCGCCCACCGTGGCCTCGACGATCTTCTCCGCCAGGTCGGGCGTGCGCATGAGCGCCGAACCCTCGCCCTTGGTGACAACCTTGCGGGCGGGGCATGCCATATTGATATCGATGAGCGACAGGCGATCGCCAACGCGCTCCTCGACGGCGGCGACGGCGCTCGCAAACTGCTCGGGCTTGGAGCCAAAGAGCTGCACGCAAATCTGCTGCTCCTCGTCGGCCGGTAGCACCAGGCGCCAGGTCTTGTTGCTGGCATAGGCAAGACCCGCCACGCTCACCATCTCGCTGTAGGCAAGGTTGGCACCGCGGTGGCGACACATGATGCGATAGGCGGGGTCGGGCACGCCCGCCCTGGGGGGCATAAGGGACGGCTG
>CALBBA010000184.1 GCA_937926755.1 uncultured Collinsella sp. | reverse complement strand
TGGGTCGGCCGGGATTGGTCAATCTCGGCCGACTATATTTGGCTAAATTATTCCGACGCTAACAACTTGATTACTGTCGTCTTATTTTGAATAAAAAGCTCTGGCATATGTCCATCCCCTCAACTAATAATTATAGCTAGAAAGATGACATTTTTATTCTATAGCCTTAAGCAGCACGCTTTGCTGACGTCAAATCTTGTCATTACAAACATGCACCTTAGGCTTAAGACTCAAAAAAGGGGGCGGCCGAGATGGCCGTCCCCTCCCCATTATCGATCTATCTGGCAAAGGGACAGCCCCTTTGCCGCATTCGGTTACTTTCGACAGCCCTCTTTCCAAGCCTCGGCCGCAACCTTCCAGCGTAAGCGCAAGTCGCGCTCGCGGTCGATGAACATGATGGCAAACGCGACAAACAGCAGCAAGCTCGCCACGACGATGGCATGCAGGCCCATGCGCTCAATACACCAGTTGCCCAACACGGCGCCAAACACAAAGATAAAGATCACGCCAAAGTAGAGCAGGCCGTTTTCCAAAAAGCCGCGCCTGTGGGTGATGATGTAATCGTCGACGTTCTGTAGCGCCGAGCGCAGGTTGCCGATGCACATCGTCGTCGCGATGCCATGCCCGTGGATCTTGCGGAAGCTCTCGACCTGCATACCGCAGGCAAACGAAGTGAGGCAGTTGGCGAGCAGGTTGAAATCGCCGCCCGGAATAAAGCTCACGCCCAGCAAGATAACGGCTTCAAAAAACACCGTCACCTGGCGCCAGTGAATCACACTGCCAAACCGCTCGTGAACCAGGTCGGCAAGCATAATGCCCACAGCAAACGAAACCACAGGGAAGAAGTAACGCCCCGCAAGTGCCCAATTGCCCTCCGAGATGCTCACGCCCACCAGCAGTATGTTGCCCGTCTGCGCGTTGGCGAAAACATGATCGCGCCCAATGTACGAATACACATCCATAAAGCCACCGGCGAGCGCCAAGATGATGCCCAGCTCAATAGACTCCGATATCTGTTTGGCACGCTGCATCGTCGTGCATCCTCCTTGTTGACGACTCTCTCGTGCGTTGGCGGAAACATAGCCGCCGTTCATACTGTAACCCATTGACAACATGGCGTGCGCGCGAGACGGCCCCTTCGGCACGGGGATACACAGTCTGGAAACAAACGGCGGGCTCGGTCCCGACACCCGCATCGACGCGTCGATCCGCCAGCTCGTGTACTCCACCAGTCTTTTTAGCCCCGTCCCAAAAAGACTGGTTACAATTACGTGCAGCATACTAACAATGGGAGGGATCGTGGCAAATAAGCCTCAGCACGCTCAGAACAACCAGCACGGCAAGCATGCCCAGCGCGGCCAGCACAAAAGGGGTGGAAGCAGGGCCGAGGGCGGCAATGCCCCTCATGCCCCAGCAGCGCCTGTCCGCCCCTGGCGCCCGGGCCGCGATAAGTTCCTCCCCGTCAGCCGCGCCGACATGGACGCACGCGGCTGGGACCAGTGCGACTTTGTCTACATCTGCGGCGACGCCTACGTGGACCACCCCAGCTTTGGCATGGCCATCATCAGCCGCGTCCTCGACGCACACGGTTACAAGGTGGGCATTATCTGCCAGCCCGACTGGACCGACCCCGCCAGCATCACGGTGCTCGGCGAGCCGCGCCTGGGCTTTCTCGTCAGCGCCGGCAACATGGACTCCATGGTCAACCACTATTCGGTGACCAAGCACCGCCGCCACACCGACGCCTATACCCCCGGCGGCGAGGAAGGCCACCGCCCCAACCGTGCCGTCACGGTCTACGGCAACCTCATCCGCCAGACGTTCAAGGACGCTCCCATCATCATCGGTGGCATCGAGGCAAGCCTGCGCCGTCTGGCCCACTACGACTATTGGCAGGACAAGCTCAAGCGCTCGGTGCTGCTCGACTCGGGCGCCGACATCCTCATCTACGGCATGGGCGAGCATGCGATCGTCGAGATCGCCGACGCGCTCGACGCGGGACTGCCCGTCGACCAGATCACCTATATCAACGGCACCGTTTACCGCACGGGTTCGCTCGACGAGGTCTACGACTACGACCTGCTGCCCAGCTGGGACGACCTTACCGCCGACAAGCTCAACTACGCGCGCAGCTTTAACGTGCAGCAGCAGAACATGGACCCCATCACCGGGCATCGTCTGGTAGAGCCCTACCCCAACAGCGTCTATGTGGTGCAGAACCCGCCGTCGGCGACGCTCACCACCGATGAGATGGACGAGGTGGCCGAGCTCCCCTACGCACGCGATTGGCATCCCGACTACGACGCGGCAGGCGGCGTGCCGGCCTTTGCCGAGATCAAGTTTTCCATTAGCTCCAACCGTGGCTGTTTTGGCGAGTGCTCGTTTTGCGCCCTCACCTTCCACCAGGGGCGCGTGCTGCAGATGCGCAGCCACGATTCGATCATGCGCGAGGCCGAGCTGCTCACGCGCGATCCCGAGTTTAAGGGCTACATCAACGACGTGGGCGGACCGACGGCAAACTTTAGCCGCCCTGCCTGTGACAAGCAGCTCAAGCACGGCGTGTGCAAGAACAAGCGCTGCCTATGGCCGAGCGTGTGCAAGAACATGGTGGTCGACGAGAGCGGCTACACGCAGCTGCTGCGCGACCTGCGTCAGCTGCCGGGCGTCAAGAAGGTCTTTGTCCGCAGCGGCATCCGTTTTGACTACACCATGGCCGATGCCTCGGACGAGTTTTTGCGCGAGCTGCTGGAACACCATGTCTCGGGCCAGCTACGCGTAGCGCCCGAGCACGTGAGCGATGCGGTGCTCTCCGTAATGGGCAAACCAAGCCGCGCCGTCTACGATGCGTTCTGCCGCAAATTTGAGCGCTTGAACCGCGAATACGGACTCAAGCAGTACGTGGTGCCGTATCTGATATCGAGCCACCCGGGCTCAACCATGAAGGAAGCCGTGGACCTTGCCGAAGCCGTGCGCGACATGGGCTACATGCCCGAGCAGGTGCAGGACTTCTACCCCACGCCGTCCACCATGTCGACGTGCATGTACTACACCGGCGTGGATCCGCGCACCATGCAGCCGATCTACGTGGCGCGCGACCCGCACGAGAAGGCCATGCAGCGTGCGCTCATCCAGTATCGCAAGCCCGAGAACTACAAGCTCGTGCGCGAGGCGCTGGAAAAAGCCGGCCGCCGCGATCTGATTGGCTACACCAAGCATTGCCTGATTCGTCCCGTGCCGCCGCGCCCGGGCGAGACATCTGCCAACGGCGGGCATGGAACCGGCAAGAAGGGCGGCAAGCCGCACGGTGGCGCCGGCAAGGGGCCCAAGGGTAGCAAGGGGCACAGCGGCATGTCGCGCGCACAGAACACTGCCGGTCGCAATCGCGCGGCCCAGGGGCGTCAGGGCGCCAACGGAGGCGGACGCCGCAACTAGGGCAGCGGTGCGCTCGCTGCATCCACCCCACACGCGTGGTGCAGCGAACGCATTGCCTCAACGAGGATGACGCCGGCGATAGCGACCGTAATTGCCACATCGAGCGGCGTGTTCACAAACCAGAGCAACGTCATGAGATACGACCCGGCATTAAAGGCAAAGTGCAGCAGGATCGTGTAGCGGAGCTTTCCGGTCGTCACGAGCACCCAACCAAAGATGAGGCCGGCGGCACCCGCGTAGCAACCCTGCACCCAATTCATGTGCATAAAACCGAAGATTGCCGCCTGCAGCACAATCGTCGCGGCAATACCCCACGTACTTGGGGCCGCCCAGGGCACCATGGCGCCGTCCTGCGCGCTCGCACGACGCCGGCGCTTCCAAAGTGGGCGGCACTGCGGATTAAACGCTCGGAGCGAAAACTCAAAAATAATGCCGCGCACCAGCAGCTCTTCACAAAATGGGGCGCCGAGCACCGTAGTCAGGACGGCGAGATAACTGGTGTCGCCCATGCCTGTTTCCTCGACAAGCTCGCTGTAGTCGGCCGCGGCATCGGGCAACAGCGACAGCACGGCGTCTGTCACGTAGCCAACGACCACCTGCAGGGCCAGGCCAATCACGATAACGCAGGCGATGCGTTTCCACGCCCCACGCGCTCCCCCGCCGAGCGGGTGCTCGCTTTGCCGGCGTGCCATAAACGAACGCGGCCACAGATAACGCCACCACAGCAGCGCCATCAAAAACGATGCCGCCTGCGCGACAGCCTGAAGCAATTGGATATCGAGGTCGTCGATCGAAAAACCCATGAACACCGATGCGACGCCAAGGGCGGAAAACAAAACGACGCTCAGGGCAATATCGGCAGCGACGACGCCAAAACAGGCAAGCGCCCAAATCATCGCATTGAGCATGCCAACCTCCTCAAAACCGTTCCTTAGTTCTACCACAACTCGGCAGAGAGCTGATCCCATGGGGACGGAGGAAAACGGATCACTTATTGATGAGAATCAGGCGCAGTGCCAAAGGCCCCGTTGGGCGAGATGTCAAACGGGAAGGTGCCGCAGCGATTGAACGCGGCGATAAACATGCGGATGGCGTTGGACGGCGTGGTGCCCACGAGCTGGGTTGCCGCCGCGAAGGCCGCCTTCTCCTCGGGCAAGACCTTCGCGACTATGGGGGTCATGTGTTCTGCCATGGCGCTTCCTTTTTGAAACGACGGTAGTGCGGATAGATGCGGGCCACGCGGCTGGGCGACGGGCTGTGAAGGCAACCCGATTGGCCCGCATCCGGAGTTTGTTTCTGCAGCGTTGGTATTACTTGGTATTCCTAAGTATTACCCCGCAGATAGAATACCACACCCGACCCCATGGGGACGGAGGAAAATGGATCATTTTGTTGCTGAGTTAGTTTTTAGAGCGTGGTGATGTCCGAGATATCGAGGGCCTGAGCGTCGGAGACGTCATGTGTGGCGAGCAAGAGCGTGCGGCCGTCGAGCAGGTCGAGCACAGCCTCGGCGCATGCGTCGCGCGCAACGGTATCTAAACCGGTAAAGGGCTCGTCAAGAATCACCGCACCGCCCGGGCACAGCAGGGCGCGGGCAATCTCGACACGGCGGCGCTGCCCGCCCGAAAGCTCGGCCACGCGAGCGTGCACATCGACCCCCGGCACCAGCAGGCGCAACAGGGCCGCAGCACTCGAGGCGTCCACGCGTGCATCGGCGCATACCAGCACGTTATCCAGCGCCGAGGCGGACTCGATCAAGCGCGCATCCTGAAACACCATCGAGCACGGCGCGCACTCCCCCGCCGCCAACGAAAGCAGCGTCGACTTGCCCATGCCCGAAGCGCCCATCACACAGATACGCCCACCCACGGGCACGTTGAGCACCAGCCCGTCCAGCGCCGGAGCCCAGGGCGCGCGATCGCCCACGGCAAGCGCAAGCTCCGCTGCAGCGCCATCGCTCGCAGCCCCCGCACGCCCGCGCAGTCCATGCCCATGCGCCCGCACGGCCGCGCGCCACGCCACGGGTCCCGAAACCCGCAGCAGCCACACCAGCACGCGCTCACACGCCCACGAGGCGGCAACGACCAGCACGGTCCACGCCAGCAAATCAGCCGTCTCAATCAAAAGCTTTGCCTGATAGATACGCTCACCCACGGTGCCCACCGCCATGCCGATCAGCTCGGCTGCCACGCCGGCCTTCCAGCTCATGCCGATCACGGCACGGGCGCACGAAAGCACAAACGGCAGCACCTCGCGCCAGGTATGGGCGCAAAACAGGCGCCAGCCGCGCACGCCATGCAGACGGAACATCTGCTCCAGCGTTTTATTCACCTGAGCCAGCCCCTCGGCCAGCGAAAAATACACGCCCGGCAGCGCCATCAAAAAGACCGCCGCGATGCTCACACGTGCCGACCCCAACCAAATAAGCAGCAGGACCACCACGCAGGCGACCGGCGTCGCCTTTACAAACGACAGCGCCGGAGCCACCAGGTGCGCAAACGCCCGCGAAAGTGACGAAATTCCGGCAAGCACGCCACCACACACCGCGGCAAGCGCCAGCCCGCCCAGTATTCGCGCGCCCGAGCCCGCCAAAATCGCCCAGGTACCGCCATCGCACACCAGGCGCAGCAGCGCCAAGGCAACAGCACCCGGCCCCGGCAAGATCAGCGGCTGCGCCACCAGCGCCGCCGCGAAGACCCACACGGCAAGCCAAAAGGCGGCGACGGCACCTGCTGCCGCCACCGCCTTCATACGCTCTGTCATTTGTCGAGCAAACGCACGCACGGGCTACTCCAAGTAGCAGAAATCGTCAGCCGGAAGTTTACCACCCACGGCACTCGCGTCCGCGTCGGACAGCACCTGCAGATACCCGCTAAGTGCCGCCTTCATATCCTTGCCCGTCTGGCAGACAAGCATGCACCCGGGAATCGCCTTCTCGGCGATCTTGGCGTTGTCCACGATGCCGGCATCGACTACGGGCTGCGCCCAGGCTGCCGGCGCCGCATTGACAGCCTTAACGCTCGCCGCATGGCAGCTCAAGAACTCCTCCACGGCCTCGGGATGTTCCTCGGCAAACGCGCGGCGCACCACGGTCACGCCCGTCAGCAGGCGCGAACCCGTGTCACCCGCCAGCTCGTCCCACACATCGGTCAGACTTACCGGCGCTGACAGCTTGCCTTCGCTCTTGGCGATGGCAGCGGTCTTGAACGGCTCCGGCAGCACGCCCACGGCAGACGGATCGGCAAGCAGGGCCGACAGCACCTCGGTGGGCTCGCTCTTAAACTCGAGTGTCACCTGGCCGGTCAGGCCCGCGCGCTCCAGCAGGAAGCTCATGACGTACTCTGGCGTGGTGCCCTTGCCCGTCATGTAGACGGTGCGACCCGCCAGGTCACCAAACGAGGTCACGTCCGCGTCGCCCGTCACCACGTTCAGCACGCCCAGCGTGTTGATGTCGATGACCTGCACCGCGCCCTCGGTCTTGTTGTAGAGCGCGCTCGCCACGTTGGCTGGCACCAGGGCAATGTCGATATCGCCCTGAATGACCTTGGGCACAATCTCGTCGGCGGCAGTGTTGATCGCAAAGTCGAACTCATTGTCCGTCTCGCCATCGGCCGCCCGGTCCATAAACTGCACCAGACCAATCGAGGTCGGCCCCTTGAGCGAGGCGACGTGCACCTCGACCGGCTCGGCAGCAGCACCGGCGCCGTCCGTGGCAGCCGAGCCCGCGGCGGACCCGGCACCGGCAGACCCGCCACCACAGCCAACCAGCGCAAGCGACAACGCACCCGCGGCAAGCGCCGAGGCAAACCCCCGGCGCGTCATCTCAACAGTAAACGCGCGCATCGTTAGCACGTCCCTTCGTTAGGCATCGTCCATGCGTGATGGTCGGTATGCAGCAGCTCCTCGGCCAGCGGCGAGAGCGGCTCGCCCAAGAACTCGCGGTAGCACGCCTGGACATCGGGATTCTCGTGCGAGAAGCGAATGTCCGCAGCGGCATCCAGACCCCACAGCACCTGACCGCGCTCGGCTGCCAGCTCGCAGCCGTCGTGGATGGGCTGACCGCCGCCACCGACGCAGCCGCCCGGGCATGCCATGACCTCAACGAAGTCATAGCTCACGCGGCCGTCGCGAATCGCGTCGAGCAGACGGGCGGCGTTGCCTAGCCCGTGCGCCACGGCGACGCGCACCTTGGTGCCATCGATACCGGCCACGGCCTCCTTCCAGCCGTCCAGGCCGCGCACATCGGTAAAGAAGTCGGCGTCGGGGTTCTTGCCCGTCACCAGGTAATAGGCCGAGCGCACGGCAGCCTCCATCACGCCGCCCGTGGCGCCAAAGATCACACCCGCGCCCGTGCCAAAGCCCAGCGGCGTGTCGAGCGGCTCCTCAACCAGCGTGTCGACGCTCACGTGGCTCGCGCGGATCATGCGCACCGTCTCGCGCACCGTCAGCGCAACGTCCACATCGGGCGTGCCGTCCTCGCCCACCATGCTCGGCAGCGCGCACTCGGCCTTCTTGGCCGTGCACGGCATCACGGACACCACAAACAGACGCTCGGGCTCCACGCCCAGCACCTTGGCGTAGTAGGTCTTGGCGATGGCGCCGAACATCTGCTGCGGCGACTTGGACGTGGACAGGCTGTCGACAAACTCCGGGTAGCGCGCCTTCACAAAGCGTACCCAGCCCGGGCAGCAGCTCGTGAACATGGGCCAGCTGCGGCTGTCGCCCTCGCCCTTGGCGGCCTTACCCAGGCGCTCGAGCAGCTCGGAGCCCTCCTCCATAATGGTGAGGTCGGCCGAGAAGTCGGTATCGAACACGTACTCAAAGCCCACGCGGCGCAGCGCACAAGCCAGGCGCTCGACAGTAGCCTCCTCGCGCGGAATGCCGAGCTCCTCGCCCCAGGCGCTACGCACGGCCGGCGCAATCTGCACCAGCACGATCTTGTCGGGATCGGCGATGGCATCGAACACGGTCTCGGTATCGTCACGCTCGCGCAGGGCGCCCGTCGGGCAATGCGTGATGCACTGGCCGCACGCGACGCAATCGGTCTTGCCGATCGGCGCACGCCCGCGGGTGCCCACGGCGGTATGCGTGGCGCGGTTGGTCAGATCCCAAATCCCTAAGCCCTGCACGCTCTCGCACACCTTGATGCAGCGCATGCATTTGATGCACTTGTCGTTATCGCGGATGATGGGGAAATCGAAATCCCAGCCCTCGCGCGCCAGGTGCTGCTCGTACGGCAGATAGAAGATGCCCAGGTCGTTGGCGATGGTCTGCAGGTTGCAGTTACCACTGCGCACGCAGCTCGTACAGCGCGAGTCGTGCTGGGACAGCAGCAGCTGCACGTTGGTGCGACGCGCCTCGCGGGCCTTGGGGCTGTTGGTGTGGACCACCATGCCGTCGAGCACGTAGTTGTTGCAGGCGGCAACCAGCTGGTCGCAGCCCTCAACCTCGACCACGCACACGCGGCAACCGCCGATCTCGTTTAGATCGCGCAGGTAGCACAGGGTGGGAATCTGGATGCCGGCGGACTTGGCCGCGTCCAGGATCGTGGTGTGCTCGGGTACCATGACCTCGCAATTATCGATAGTGAGCTTGACCATATTGAGTGCTCCGCTTTCGGTGTTGTCGCTGACAGTGGGGTTGTTGGGCTCTACCATTCCAGGTTCCTCCCTCCGCGGAACGCGCCAAAGCCAAAGTGGTCGCAACGCAGGCAGCGGCTTGCCTCCTGGCGTGCCTCCTCCTCGGTAAGGCCCTGCTCGACCAGATTCCAATCGTGAATACGCTCGCCGGCCTCGCGCTCACCCAGCTCGCAGCGGCCGCACTCGTGCTTGCCCTTAAACTGGACGGTCGGCAGCTCCACGTCGAGCTTAATCTTGTGGTCAAAGCCCAGGTAGCGGTCGATATTTGCCGAAGCAACGCGGCCGGCGTTGATGGCCCGGATGACGGTGGCGGGGCCGGTCTGGCAGTCGCCGCCGCTAAAGAGGCCATCGAAGTTAGGCACGGCGCCATCCGAATCGGTGACCACGCAGCCCCACTTACAGGCAATGCCCATGTCCTCAAACGGCTTGGAATCGATGTCCTGGCCAATGGCCACGAACACGCGCTCGCAGGGAATGACGCGCTCGGGCATGGCGGCGGCACGCGGAGCCGGACGCCCACGACGGGGCTCGCCGATAATCTGCGGCTGCACGCGCAGGCCACTCACGCGACCATCTTCGCCCGTCTCGATGGCGAACGGCGCCGTGAGTTCCAGAACCTCGCAACCCTCGGCCTGGGCGCCGGCAATCTCGGCGTCCTGAGCCGTCATATCGCAGATGCGACGGCGGTAGACGATGCTTACCTTTTCGGCACCGCAGCGCACGGCAGAGCGCGCCACGTCCATGGCCACGTTGCCGCCGCCGATGACGCACACGCGCTGGCCGCTCAGGTCGGGCAGCTCGTCGTCACCGATGGCACGCAGCATCTTGACGGCCGACTCCACGCCGGGCGCCTCTTCGCCCGGAAGGCCGAGCTTCTTGTCGTTATGGGCACCGATGGCCAGGTAGACGGCATCGAACTCGTCGCGTAGACGGGCGAGCTCCTCGCCGTTCACGGAGTGGTCGAGTTCCACATCGATGTCGGCGCTCATGATCCAGTCGATCTCGGCCTGCAGGCGCTCGCGTGGCAGACGATAGCTGGGGATTCCGTAGCGCAGCATGCCACCCAGGTGGTGGCGCTGCTCAAAAATGGTCACCTTGTGGCCCATCACGGCCAGGTAGTAGGCGCAGGAAAGGCCGGCCGGGCCGCCGCCAATCACGGCGATGCGCTTGCCGGTGTTGTCAGCCACGCTGGGCTTATAATCATTGAGGTCGCTGTGCTCAACGGCAAAACGCTTGAGGGCGAGGATGTTCATGGGGTCGTCGACCATGCCACGGCGGCAGTGCATCTCGCAGGGATGCTCGCACACCAGGCCGCAAACGAGCGGCAGCGGGTTGTTCTTGCGGATGACCTTGACGGCATCGGCATAGCGGCCGGCCTCGACCAGCGAAATGTAACCGGGAATGTCGACGTGCGCCGGGCAGCCCGAGACGCACGGGACGCGGGCCTCGCGGTCAAAGCCACAGGAGTGCTCGCGGATGTGGTGCTCAAAATCGTCGCGGAAGCCGCGAATGGCCGTGAGTGCCATGGCGCCAGCTTCGTAGCCGATGGCGCAGTCGCTCGAAAGATAGATGGTGCGGGCGGTGCGCTCGATCAAGTTGAGTGTGGACTCGTCGGCGCGGCCCTCGAGCACATCGGTGAGCAGATCGCTCAGCGCGCTCAGGCCCACGCGGCAGGGCGTGCACTTGCCGCAGCTCTGGGTGGAGCACAGGTTGACGAGCGCTGCCGTAAACTCAACGGGACACGGGGCGAGCGAACTCACCGCCAGACGGCGTCCAAGCGCATCGTGCAGATCGTCCATGACGGCCTGAGCGTGGCTGCGTTCCACTACGTGCAGTCGTGCCATAAGATCCCCTCTCACATGGCAGCCCGGAGGCGAGGCCGGGCAAAAATGCTACACGCACAACACTGACCTAAAAAGTTGTTAGGTCTCCATGCAGTTCGGCAGGCGGTATGAAATGTCACCCTCGGCGGTGAAATAGAACATTACCGCAGATAAATGCCATATTTGATAAAACGCGTTACCCAGAATGCGGCACTTAGGGACGTTCCTTTCCTGCCGGCACCTGGGGCACTCCTTGCTCTGACCCCAATGCACCAATTGTGAGTTGCGGTGAAATAGGGACTGAAAAGCCGTTTGAAAGGCAAAAGCAGTCCGTATTCCACCGCAACTTAGAGAAGGGATGCCGCCGCCTTTCGGAGGCGGCGGAGAAAAGTTGATTGACGCTCCTGCGCTAGATGAAGAGCTCACATTCTCTGCGCTCGACGCAAGCCTTGCTCAGCATCTGGGTAACAGCGGCAAGTTTGTTAGGTTCAAGTTTGCGAGCACCCCGCGGGCATACAGCGACGCACCGCATGCAGGAGACGCACACCTCGCCATCCACCTGCTTGGGATCGTCCTTGTCGATAGCACAAACAGGGCACGACGCAGTGCAGGCACCGCAGGAGACGCAATCCTCCGTAGTCTGGGGCACCATGCTGTGGCCTCCAGCTTGCTTATAAGGACGATTGCCGGGAATAGAGGGCTCGGACATATCCCCATCCAGTAACTTTTGCCGGATCCGCTGCGCAAACTCTGCAAGCTGTGCCACGTCTTGAGCATCCGGTCGCCCAGCAGCAAACTGACGTGCAACGGAATGCTCTGCAATGGCAGCAACGGCCGCAACCACCCTAAATCCGGCGCTCTTCGCAACGTCCTCCAGCTCTACGAGCGTATCCTCAAACGCGCGGTTTCCGTATACACAGACCAAAACGGCGCGCGCTCCGTTGCCGCGCACCATACCCAAACGGTCGACCACCACGGCCGGAACCCTACCGGCATATGATGGCACGGAAATAACCGCCACGTCATCCTTCGTCATCGAGACCCCGTGGAAGTCCTGCCCGCTATCGGTCAGATCGACGGTAACGGTATTCCCGTCCAGTGCCCCGGTCACAAGGCCAGACACCCTCTCCGTTCCACCCGTTGGACTAAACACAATTTCGAACACGTTCACCGAACATCCTCCCCTGCGCTTGGCAACACAGCAAGCCGCCCGCATGCTTAGACAGAGTATATGGCACGCAGAACGCTCCTCGCTTTGGCGCCTAGCCTTCGTTTTGCATAATTCCCGCTGCAGATTGCATATTTTTATGAGATACCGCCGTATTCTCCTGAGGTACCCCATCCCGGACCGTGCAAAAAACGGAGTATTCTGCAACGTGACCGCGTCGGCACTGCCGCGGGTGGGCAAAACCGTAGGATGCCGCATCATTTTGTGGCCCGACATAGCGGGAATGACGCACCTTTGCCCCGGGAAACGACGAAATTTGGCTCAAAACGATCGCTAGGGATATCCGAAGACGGTAGCGCGCAGAGATGTGGTGTAAGAGGCGGGGCATGCCCCGCCTCTTCTCTT
>CALBBA010000183.1 GCA_937926755.1 uncultured Collinsella sp. | reverse complement strand
AGGCCGACGCCGCGACCAAGCTCGAGTGCGACTACCTCGCCCAGATTCTGCTGCCCAGCATCAAGGCCCAGGACTAGCCGGCCGCAGCGAGGGCAGTCTTTTTGGGACGGGGCTTTTTTAGCTACTTTGAGGATGATTAGGTGAGGAGCCACTTCCATGCGGGCACAGCATGTACCACACCGTGTTCGCATGGAATATCGGCCTGCTCATCCATGGTAACGATTACCGACTCGCCAAGATCGAACTGGGCCATCGAGACATCGAGGGCGGCGATTTCGCGCTCACGCGTTTTCTCGCTTGCCATATCCGCACTCACCTGAATCAGGTTATAAGCCTGCATAAGAAGCGCATCCCCAGCCACAAAGTCAACCTCATGGCTTTTATTCTTCTCCTTCATCAGCAGGCGGCAGACCGAACCTGCCCGCACCGCAGGAGTCCTTCTTCTTAGCGCATTGAACACCGCAGTCTCGAGTCTCTGGCCCTGATCCAATGCCGATGCGGGAGAGAATGCTCCGAACATCGCAGGATCGACAGCGTAGACTTTAGACGCGGACCGCATATTATTTGCAAGTGAACGCGTGAACTCCGGCACAGAAAACAACAGGTAGGCGTCCTCGTAATACTCAAGTAAATCGCTGAGCGAATTGCGACTGACGGGTATCTGCCTGCTCTTGAACTCGTTGTACACCTTGTTCACCGACAGCTCTCGTCCCGAAGATGCCACACACCGGGTCAGAAACAGTGAGGCCAAACGAGGATTCTTAACGTCGTAACGCTCAACGACGTCCATGGCGACCGTTCGCGACGCATATTCCTGTAGCAGCTGAATCGCGTCCGCAGGCGTCTGCTCAAGCGTCGCGATAAATCCCCCTCGCTCAAGGTATCCGACCAGATGATGTCGAAGCAACGCCGTGTCGCTCGAGGAAAAGGGTGCATCCGGACCAGGAGCGCTCCCGGTCTTATATCGGACGTATTCCGAAAAACTCAACGGAAAAAGCTCTCGTACAAGGGACCGGCCCCTGAACTCGCTCTTAAGTTCCGAGGACAGCATCTTAGAAGAAGATCCCGTCACGTAGACGGTCGCTTTCTCCGTATCGACCACACGCCGCAGAAACGCACCCCATTCGGGAATTTCCTGGACCTCGTCAAAGAACATGTAGGCACCCTCGGTTCGGGCAGCAGGATAGAGCGCATAGAATGTATCGAGTACATCCGCTGGCAGCGATGGTTCATACGGACGCAAGCGCTCATCCTCAAAATTGAAATATAGCATCCGGTTAAGCTCGACGCCTTGGCCCTGAAGCCGCCGCATCTCCTGATACAGGCGATACGTCTTTCCGCAACGGCGAGCTCCCACAATCACGTTCACGATGTTGTCGCGCTTTGGCTCCTGCGGATTTCCCAGATCAAGGTCTCGCTCAAAAACCTGCGGAACTCCCTGTTGCTCAAAGTCCTTTATTTTCTTGGCCACCAAGTCATTGAATGACATGATTCTCCAATCTTGCTCTCTTGCTACTCAAGATTATACTGATTCTTGATTAGCAAGAGAGCAAGATTGCGTACAACTTGATTAATAGATAATCAAGTTTTTCTGCTGTCCAGACGGCAAAAGTGGTTAAAAAGCCCCGTCCTAAATTAGCTACTTTAACGCCACGGGTCGGCTTCGAACATCGGTTCGCGCTCGGGGCGGCGATCGCTGTAGGGATCGTAGCCGTCGTCGTCCTCGTTCTCAGCGCGAATGAAGGGGTCGCGCGGCTTGGGCGCGGGCTTAGGCGCAGGCTTGGGTGCGGCAGGCGCGGCCTCGGTCATCGACGCGTTCGTCTTGCTCTCGTCCTTCATCTGTATATCTCCTTGCAGCTCAATCCGTTCAGCATCATTGATTGTCGCACGAAAAAGGGCGGCGGACCCAATTTGGATCCGCCGCCCTTGGCGTTCGGCTCAAAAGTGGATTTTAAGGCATGTCCCAAAAATCTACTGGGCGTCGGGGACCTCGTAGGTGGCCGCCGGCGTGTTGTCGCACACGACGGTAAAGCCGCCGTCCTTGTCGACATCGACCGTCACCTGATCGCCCTCGCGCACCGTACCGTCGATGATGGCTGCCGCGATGGCATCCACGACCTCGCGCTGGACCAGACGCTTGAGCGGACGGGCGCCAAAGACCGGGTCCAGACCGCCCACGGCGAGCATCTGCTTGGCCGCCGGGGTGATGGCAAGCGTCATGCGCTCCTTGGCCAGACGTGCGCGGACGTCGGCAAGCTGGATGTCGACGATTTTCTCGATCTGCGCCATGCCGAGCGGGTGGAACACCACGATGTCGTCGATACGGTTGAGGAACTCAGGGCGGAAAGTCTGAGCCATGGCGGCGTCGACCTGATGGCGCATCTCCTCCTCGTCCTTGCCCGAAAGCTCGGCAATAGCCTTGGAGCCCACGTTGCTCGTCATGATGATGATCGTGTTCTTGAAGGACACCTGGCGACCCTGACCATCAGTCAGACGGCCGTCGTCGAGCACCTGCAACAGCACGTTGAAGACATCTGGATGGGCCTTCTCCATCTCGTCGAGCAAGATCACGGAGTACGGACGACGGCGCACGGCCTCGGTGAGCTGGCCGCCCTCGTCGTAGCCCACGTATCCCGGGGGCGCACCGATCAGACGCTGGACGCTGAACTTCTCCATGTACTCGGACATGTCGATACGCACGAGCGCGCGCTCGTCATCGAACAGGCACTCGGCCAGCGCCTTGGCGAGCTCGGTCTTGCCCACGCCGGTGGGGCCCAGGAAGAAGAAGCTGCCGATGGGCTTGTCCGGATCGGAGAGACCCGCACGGCTGCGGCGCACGGCCGCGGCCACGGCGGACACGGCCTCGTCCTGGCCGATGACGCGCTTATGTAGCTCGCCCTCCAGGCCCTTGAGCTTGTCGAGCTCGCCCTGCATCATCTTGGAAACGGGCACGCCGGTCCAGGCGCTCACGACCTCGGCGATCTCATCGGAGGTCACCTGCTCGTTGAGCCCCTCGCCGTCCTGCTGCTTTTGTGCCTCGAGCGCGGCCTCGGAATCCTGAATCTGCTGCTGCAGACCCGGAATCACGGAGTAGCGCAGCTCGGACGCACGGCCCAGGTCGCCGTTGCGCGTTGCGCGCTCCTCTTCGCTCTTGGCCTCGTCGAGCTGCCCCTTGAGCTCCTGCACGTGGTCGATGGCGTTCTTCTGGTTGAGCCAGCCGGCCTTTTGCACGTTGAGCTTTTCTTGGACCTCGGCGATCTCTTGGCGCAGAGCCTCCAGACGCTCCTTGGAGGCGTCGTCGGTCTCCTTCATGAGCGCCTGCTCCTCGATCTGCAGCTGAGTGAGCTGACGCGTGGTGGCGTCGATCTCGACCGGCATGCTATCGAGCTCCATCCGCAGGCGGCTTGCCGCCTCATCGACCAGGTCGATGGCCTTGTCGGGCAGGAAGCGGTCGGCGATGTAGCGATCGGAGAGGTCGGCAGCTGCCACGAGCGCGCTATCGGTGATATGCACGCCGTGGAAGATCTCGTACTTCTCCTTGAGGCCACGCAGGATCGAGATGGTGTCCTCGACGGTAGGCTCGGAGACCATCACAGTCTGGAAACGACGCGCGAGCGCCGCGTCCTTCTCGATGTACTTGCGGTACTCGTCAAGCGTGGTCGCGCCGATCGCGTGCAGGTCGCCACGGGCAAGCGCCGGCTTCAGGATGTTGCCGGCGTCCATGGAGCCCTCGGTGGCACCCGCGCCCACGATGGTGTGGAGCTCATCGATGAACAAGATGACCTTGCCCTCGGACTTCTGTACCTCCTTGAGCACGGCCTTCAAGCGGTCCTCGAACTCGCCGCGGTACTTGGCGCCGGCAACCAGCGCGCTCATGTCGAGCTCGATGAGGTCGCGGTCGCGCAGCGTGCTCGGCACGTCGCCGGCCACGATACGCTGGGCGATGCCCTCGACGATGGCCGTCTTGCCGACACCCGGCTCGCCGATGAGCACGGGGTTGTTCTTGGTGCGGCGGGACAGGACCTGGATGGTACGGCGGATCTCGTCGGTACGGCCAATGACCGGGTCGAGCTTGCCGGCGCGGGCAAGGTCGCAGATATTGCGGCCGTACTGTTCCAGCGCCTCAAACTGGGTCTTGTCCTCGGCGGACGTCACGCGGTCATCGCCGCGCAGCTCCTCGTAGACCTGCTCGATGCGCTCCTTGGTAACGCCGGCGTCGCGCAGCACGCGGCCCGCCTCGCCCTTGTCCTCGGCAAGCGCCATGAGCAGATGCTCGGTCACCACAAAGCTGTCGCCCATCTTGGTAGCCTTCTTCTCGGCCTTTTCGATGACGCGAACGAGCTCGTTGGATAGGCCCATCTGCTGGCCCTCGCCCGAAACCTTGGGCGCGTGGTCGATGGCATCTTGTGTGGAGCGTGCGAGCTGGGCCGGGTCGGCGCCGATGCGCTCGATGATCACGGAGATATTGCGCTCGCCGGCACCGAGCAGGGCAGACAGCAGGTGAATCGGCTCAACCGCGCCGGCCTGCGCGTCGGCAGCCGTGCTCATGGCGGTCTGCAACGCCTCGCGCGACGTCATTGCTAGCTTATCGATTCTCATGGAATCACCTCTCTTGGGGCGGCCGCCCTACGGGGCGGCTTCACGTTGTTCGAGAAGTATTGTTGCCAACTTTGCGCGATCTTATACACAAATCTAAGTCTCTATATATAAGATTTTCTGAGTGATTGAGAGATAGGAAGCAGGCGCGCTCACCCGCTACGGCCTCGTCCCCTTACCATCTCAATCTGTAACATCTAGCGGCTGTTTATGGCTCCAGATGTTACAAATCAAGATGAAATGACCAGCGGCGCCCGTTTGTCTCAATCTGTAACATCTACTCGGCAAATTAGGGTCTAACTGTTACAAATCGAGACGAACGAAGACACCTGAATCGAAAATCTAAATCTGTAACACCAGGCCCACTTTTAGCGGCCAAGATGTTACAGATCGAGACAAACCGAGAACTACTACAAAGGGGACGGGTACCTTTGTAGTGGTTGCAGTCTCTATTTACTTACCGAACCCGTGCTTCCCGATTCGCCGCTCCAGGGCATCTCATCCTCGAAGAGCCATATACGGGCAGACCCACTATCGCGTGCAGTCTGCGGGTCGGGCAAGCAGGTCTGTTCATAGGCATCTTGGATACACTGACCCATAAAATCGTTGAGCTCGGCCTGGTCGCCCTCCATGACATAGGCTGCATCGCCGGCCATGATGTAAATACCCGGACCCTCATTGCCCTCGTAACCCGGATCGTACGAGACATCACATAACTTTGCGCCGTTTGCAGTGTCCAGCTCGATGGAAGAGTGACATCCGCCAACCATGTCGTTCGCTTTTGCCCGATAGGACGCATATCCGTACCAACGCTTAAATGTTTTGCCCTTGAGTAGCTCGGACGCCCTATCGATCAGGCTTGTATCCGTGGTATAGCGCATGGCCCCAAGCTGAATACTCGGATAATTGCTAATACCCAGCACAGCCGGCTGCTCATCAAAATCAACGGTAATGGTCTCGGGCTTGTCGTCGCCGGTCAGAAGTTCGACAGATTGAGCCACAGGCTTGACCAACGGCTCCGTCACCGCAGCAGGTAGAAATGCCATACCGACAGCGCCCGCGCCAACCACAGCGATCGCAAGCGCCAAGACAATCAATCCAATACGGGCAGAACGGCTCACGGCAAAACACCCCACAATGCAAACCTTCGCCACCTGCACTAATGATACCGCAAGCTAACACTATTACCAAAAGAAGCCGCGCGCTCCTCACCACCACAAAGGGGACAGGCACCTTTGTGGTGGTTTTCGACGCTAACGGTCGACCATCTCGCGCCATGAGATTAAACTTGAATTGTTCTCTGAACATATCCATTTCTGCCTATCCTCAACAGATCTTTGTCTCGAGGAGCGCATATGAAGCCGTCTCATTCCACCGGTCGCAACGTCATCGCCATTCTCGCCATACCCATCGTGATGCTCTTCCTTATCGTCATCACGCCCTTTTCTTTTGGTATCGCCTCGCCCTTCGATCTTTGCGGGATGATCGACGCCGGCTCGCGTGCCACCTCGCTCTCCTTTGTCTGCCGTGGCGTGTTCTACGAATATGCAATTCCCACCGGAAGTTGGCAGTCCAAGTTACCGTTGCTCGGCAAGGTCGACGGATGCTCCCCCTATTTCTGCCTTGAACCTCAGGCGCTAAACTATCTGATCGACGACCAGCCACTCGACTCCATCACCCTCGCCTACGACTACGCACCAAACACCGATGAGCGCCACATGAACCAAGTCCTCGACAAGATGCTTGGACAGTGCGGGCTCACCGAGGAGGCCGGTCGAACCATCTATAGCAACCAGAAATTAAAGCGAACAGAACTCCGCCGTGTCGGAAAAATCAAAGGGCGAAACGGGGCCGCCTACTGGGATGCCTGGGCAACACGCGACAAGGGCGAATTCGGACACAGCACCTATATGGTCACTGTCTACACCAAAGACGGAATTAAGGACAATGTTGACGATTTCGCGTCATCCAAACTCGGCATCCCCAAAACAACCAAACCCGCCAGCCCGGATGAAATCCTGTAGGGACGCTCATTAAAATGCCGCCCAGCGATCACAATAACATCGAGCCCACCCCCACCACCACAAAGGTGCCTGTCCCCTTTGTGGTGATTTTCGGCTCCAGCGCTCAAAATCTCGATCTGTAACATCTAGCTGCCATTTTTGACCCCAGATGTTACAGATTGAGATGAAATGCTCAGCGGTGCCCGTTTATCTAGATCTGCAACAACTACTCGGCAAATAAGGGTCTACCTGTTACAGGACAAGACAAACCGCGGACCGCCACAAAGGGGACAGGCACCTTTGTGGCGGTTTTCGACAAAAAGAAGCCGCCCCATTAACAGAGGCGGCATCAAGCAAGTCTATTTATTAGCGTCCCTCAAGGCCCAACGAGAACGCAGAAATGTAGTCCGGGGCTTACCCTTTCCCGAACGCGACCCTCGCGAAGCGCGTGAGCGGGCGGGAAATGGTAAGCCCCGGGCGGACCATTAAGTGCGCTACTCGGCAGCGGCCTTGAACTTGTTGTAGTTGATCAGGCAGCCGGCCTTGACGATGGCACGCTCCTCGGCCGTCATATCGGCAATGTAGAGCTCAATATGCTCAACCGCACCATCAGCACGCACCACGTAGGCGGCGATGTTCTTCAAGTCGCCATCGAGCGCGGCACGGATACCCGGCACAAAGACGTAGTCGCCCACCTCAAAGTTGGGCTCGGCCTCCATCTGGAAGGGCACCATGCCCCAGTTCATCACGTTGGAGCGATAGCGCTTGGTGGCATACTCGTGGACGATGTTGGCCAGGCCGCCAATTACGCGCTGGCAGCTCGCGGCCTGCTCGCGGGCGGAACCGTCACCGGGCTTCTTGGCATAGAGCATGGAGCCGTACTCGGTCGCCTTGGCATCGGCCGCGACACCCGCGCCGGCCAGCACCTCAAACACACCGGCAAGTTCGGCATCGAGCGCCGCCAGGTCGCCTGCGGCCTCGCCGGCAACGCGGCGCTTTTCCACCGCGTCAACCTTCTTGGAGCGACCCACGTAGGCCGGATCGCGGCGGCTGAGCGTAAACTCGGCCAGGCCCAGCGGGTTGGAGCGGAAGGAGCTCGTCTCGCCCGAGGGAATGAGCTCGTCGGTCGTGGTGACCGGGTCCATGATCTTGGAGCACACCTTGAGCAGGATATCGTCGCCGAGGGGCTCCATCGCGGGCCACGGCTTAATGTTGGGGCCTTCGACCAGCTCGTCGGCAGGCTCCGCCTTGCCAAAGCCCCAGTACACACGCTTTTTGTACGGCGCGTCGTCAAAGGTGTACTCGCAGGCCTCGTCCCAAGTCTCCTCGGGCAGGTCGGTCGCCGGCGTCAGGACGCCGCCATTGGCAGCCGTCGCCGCAATGGAGCGAGCGTCCATCAGGGCCACGGCGCTCAGCTGGCCATTACCCGGCTTGGAACCCTCGCGGTTGGGGAAGTTGCGCGTAGTGTGTCGGATCGACAGGCCGTTGTTGGCGGGCGTGTCGCCGGCACCGAAGCACGGGCCGCAGAATGCCGTGCGCACAATCGCGCCGGCCTCCATAAGGTCGTAGATGAAGCCGCGGCGTGTAAGCTCGAGTGCCACGGGCTGGCTCGTCGGATAGACCGACAGCGAGAACTCGCCGCAGCCGGTGTTGGCGCCCTTGAGCACGCGGGCGGCCTGCACCACGGAGTCGTAGTTGCCGCCCGAGCAGCCGGCGATAACGCCCTGCTGCACGTGCAGCTTGCCGTCGACGATCTTGTCGAGCAGGCTAAAGTGCGTCTTGCCCTCACCGATCTTAGCGGCCTCGAGTTCCACCTCGTGCAGGATGTCCTCGAGGTTCTCGTTGAGCTCGTCGATCTCAAAGCCGTTGGAAGGATGGAACGGCAGCGCGATCATGGGCTTGATGCTCGACAGGTCGACCTCGACGCAGCCATCGTAGTAGGCGACATCGGCGGGCTTGAGCTCGCGGTAGTCGTCACCGCGGCCGTGCATGGTCAAAAACGCGTGCGTGTCCTCGTCGGTGGCCCAGATGCTCGACAGGCAGGTGGTCTCGGTGGTCATGACATCGACGCCGTTGCGGTAGTCGGTCGTCATGCTCGCGATGCCAGGGCCCACGAACTCCATGACCTTGTTCTTGACGTAGCCCCTGGCAAAGACGGCGCGGATGATGGCGAGTGCCACATCGTGCGGGCCGACGCCGGGACGCGGAGCGCCCATGAGGTAGATGGCGACAACGCCGGGATAGGCGACATCGTAGGTGTCACGCAGCAGCTGCTTTGCCAGCTCGCCGCCGCCCTCGCCGATGGCCATGGTGCCCAGGGGGCCGTAGCG
>CALBBA010000182.1 GCA_937926755.1 uncultured Collinsella sp. | reverse complement strand
AGCATACGCTCAAGAACGTAGCGGTCGCCCACAGCGGTCTGAACCATTTCGAAGCCCTGCTCCTTCATAGCGATGGAGAAGCCCAGGTTGCACATAACGGTCGAAACGATCTCGGAGTTGGCGAGCTTGCCGCGAGCGGCCAGGTCGGAGCCGCAGATGGCCAGGATGTAGTCGCCATCGATCTCGTTGCCCTCGCTGTCCACGAACAGCACGCGATCGGCGTCGCCATCGTGGGCCAGGCCGATATCGGCGTGAGTGCGCAGCACGAGCTCGCGCAGGGGCTCAAGGTGAGTGGAGCCGCACTCAACGTTAATGTCAGTGCCGCAATAATCGGTGTTGATAGCGTGCACCGTGGCGCCCAGGCGCTGCAGCGCGGCGGGCGTGGTCTGGCAAGAAGCGCCATGACCGCAGTCGACGGCAACGACCAGGCCGTCGAGCCTCAGGCCATCAAGCGTATCGATGGCGTGGTCGACGTACGCCTTGCGAGCGTCCTTCATCTTGATGATGTGGCCCACGCCGGCACCGGTCGGCAGCGTGTCGGCAGCCATAGCTTCCTCGGACATGACCCAGGCGCTGATCTCTTCCTCGACCGCATCGGGAAGCTTCATACCCTTGCGGCTAAAGAACTTGATGCCGTTGAACTCCGGAGGATTGTGCGAAGCAGAGATGACGATGCCGCCGTCGAGCTCATTTTGGACAGTGAGCAGCGCCACGGCCGGCGTAGGGATAACGCCGCAGCAATGCGGGCGGCCGCCCTCGGCCATAATGCCGGCGGTCAGAGCACTCTCGAGCATAGTGCCCGAAAGACGCGTGTCGCGACCGATGCAAATGTCCGGACCAAGGAACTTGGTCGCCGCGCGACCCAGGCGAAACGCGAGGTCACACGAGAGGTCGGCGTTGGCGACGCCACGGACGCCGTCGGTACCGAAGATGTTCTGGGGCATAGGATTGCTCCTTCCCTAGCAGGCGATATGCAACCGCCCACCCTAGTCGAAAAAGAAAAGCGGGACCCGCCGAGGAATCGGCAGGCCCCGCTTGTACATTGTATCTCGAAAGGAGATAAAACCTTAGCGCTTGGAGAACTGGGGAGCGCGGCGGGCCTTCTTGAGGCCGTACTTCTTGCGCTCGACCACGCGAGCATCGCGCGTAAGGAAACCGGCCTTCTTGAGGTCAGCACGGTAGTCGCCAGCGTTCAGAAGAGCGCGAGCGATGCCCAGGCGCAGAGCGCCGGACTGACCGGAGATGCCGCCGCCATCGCACAGAGCGATAACGTCGAACTGACCGGCGGTGTCGGTCACCTTGAAGGGAGCAAGGGCGTTCTCAACGAGCTGATGACGGCCGAAATACTGCTCGGCGTCACGCTTGTTGATGGTCACCTTGCCGGTGCCGGGGACGAGACGGACGCGGGCGACGGCGTTCTTACGACGGCCGGTACCCTGGTAGACAACGGTGTTCTCAGCCATCTTTAAGCCTCCAGCTCAATCTTCGTGGGGTTCTGGGCAGCATGCGGATGCTCGGCACCAGCGTAGACCTTAAGCTTGGTCATCTGGGTACGGCCGAGGGTGGTCTTGGGCAGCATACCGCGAACGGCGCGCTCGATGACCTTCTCCGGGTGCTTCTCCATAGCCTGGCGGAAGCTCTCAGCCTTGAGGCCGCCGTTGTAGCCGCTGTGGCGATAATAGGTCTTCGTGTCGGCCTTGTTACCGGTAAGCTGGACCTTATCGGCGTTGATGACGACAACGAAGTCGCCGCAGTCGCTGTTGGGCGTGAACTGGGGCTTGTTCTTACCGCGCAGGATCATTGCGATCTGGGTGGCAAGACGGCCCAGGACAGCACCATCGGCGTCGACGAGAACCCAGTTGCGCTGGACCTCGCCCTGCTTGGCGTAGTGAGTCGATTTCGAAATCACTTAGACTCCTCCATGTACAGTACGTGTTGTTACAGAGATTCACGGGGCTCTGCAAGTAACCCGTCCATATTACCCCGCTCGCCGTACGAGTCAACAGGTATTTTGGCTCCGACCAGAGTTTCTGCACATGTCATCCACGAGCTGTGATTTTCCAGCTCTTGAGCTGTTGTCATTTTTTTGAGGGTTCGCCGTCGTTAGCGTTCAACGAACTCTTGGATTTCCGCGAGCAGGCGCTTTGCCTCCTGGCGGCCCTGAATATACAGGTCGAGGAGCTTTGCCGGATCGTGTTCGACATGGCCGACCTCGACCGGCTTTTGCGGAGCAACGACCAGCGCGCGGCCCTCGCGCTCATACTTCCACAGGTGCATGCGCTGGAGGTTATAGCGGTCGTGGCGCGTCTCGATAGCCTCGAGCAGATAGGGGTAGTCGGCGTAGCGGGCGCGCGCGGCCGGCAAAAACTCGTAGGGCTTTTTCTCATACCAGCGGTCCTGCATGACAATGACAACCGCGCGATCGAAGCCCGCCTCCTCCAGCACGTGCTCGATGGGGACCGAATCGGCCACGCCGCCGTCGACGTATTTGTGCCCGTCGATCTCAACCGGCGGCGTCACCAGCGGCAGCGACGTCGAGGCGCGCACGGCGTCGAGGTCAAGTACGGCGCTTTTGACCGGCAGGTACGCGGCGGTTCCAAAGAGCATGTCCGTCGCGACGGCGTACATCTCGATGGGGCTCGCGTCGAACGTCTCGCTGTCAAAGGGATCCAGGCGGTCCTGGACATCGTTGAAGATAAAGTCGTAACCCACAATGGAGCCCGTGGACGCAAACGATGCGGCGCCCATGAAGCGGCTGTCGCTGCAGAAAGCCAGGTTGATGCGGTTGGCACGGCCGATCTGGTGCGACTTGTAGTTCACGCCGTTGAGGGCGCCGGCCGATACACCGTAGACAGCCGGAATCTCGACGCCGGCCTCCATGAGAACGTCGAGCACGCCCGCAGTAAACTGCCCGCGAAAACTACCGCCCTCCAAGACGAGCGCGACCTTGCCGGCGTTCTTTGCCTTATCTTCTGCAGTCATATTGACCTCCTGCGATTGCGTTTTGGCCTTCTTCTACCCAGTTTTGGGATGGAGGGCGCATGGGTTTTGGAGTTGAGAAGATGGAGCGGATAGCGCGTCCCAGTTTGAGGCGGGATTCCGGGACGCGCTTTCCGGTTGGACTGCCGTTGGGAAAGCGCGTCCCGTTCTGAGCGCGGATTCCGGGATGAGCTTTCCGCCAACAGCCCATCCGGAAAATGCATCCCATTCCGAATGAGGATTCCGGGATGCGGTTTCCACTTGATGTGCCATCCGGAAACCACGTCCCAGTCTGAGTGCGGACTCCGGGACGCACTTTCCGCCTGGGCCGCCATTGGGAAAGCGCGTCCCACCCTGCGTTGCCGTAGCGTTTTCTTTACGCCCGCGCCCTGCACAGAGTTCGATTCTCCGCGGGTTTGGGGTTCCGTTGATGCGGCGCATGGCAGGCTGAGATTCGATAACATCGCATCCGTTTTGAGTCGGAAGTTTGCGCGGAGAATCCGCGTATTTGCTTCGCAAATCCGCACCGGCTTCGGCCGCCTGCCGGCGTCCTCGCCCGCGGGCTAAAAACGCTTACGCGTTTTCTTTACGCCCGCGCCCTGCATAGAGTTCGATTCTCCGCGGTACGAACAAGAAAAAAAATAGCAGGTAGATATGGGTATCTACCTGCCTGTTACTTATGGTGGAGGCGCGGAGAATCGAACTCCGGTCCACGAAAGCCCCCTGATTGGCATCTCCAAGCTCAGTCGCTGGTTTAGTCTCGGACGCTTTGCGCGCAGCGACACGCTCGCGGCGTCCTAACCGGTTCGGTCTTAGCCTGCGCCATACCGATTACGTGCGCAGGAGCATTCCCCTAAAATGACGTCGCGCCGGTGTCGGGGAAATCACCGGGTTGACGCGCCGCTATAAATTAAGCAGCGAGAGCCATAGGCTCAAAAGAAGAGTTGTTGTCAATTCAATTTGACGGTACCCCTGTTTAACGAGGCGAGGAGACCTCGGCTTGCTTCCTCTCTCAGAGCTATCGTGTCGAAACCAGTCGCCCCCGAATGTTGGGAAAGTCTGGATGGTATCAGGCCTGCAAACACCCGATAACCGTCGACTTTTCAAGGAACACGCGGGGCGAGCCCCGCTCGTGGAGTGTTATCTTACCACGTTCTGAAAGCGGACAGCTGTTCTATGCACGAGCTGTGAAGACCCCAATGTGCGCCGCACTTCGCACTTTTGCTACCGATCGCGTCACGTATATTTTCGCCAAGCAAAATTGCCCCGTCGAAAGGACCGTTATGGATACCAAACAGCAACTCGTCAATGCCCTCGCAGGCCTGGGTTCAACCATTACCGAAGCTATGGATGTCATCGAAGGCTTTGTCCCCTGCGGACATCCTGCCCTCACGGTATCGAACGCACTCGTCGCGCTGGACGCTGACGATGATGCAGCTCTCGCCCAGCAGCTTGAGACCGTCGAGGGCTTTATCGACCACGTGAGTGAAAACCGCGGCGTGGCCGCCTACCACGGCATCGAGGTCGAGCTCGCGGGTCCCAAAGCCGATCTGCTCGCAGCAATCCGCGAGGTAGGCGCCCTTATGCAGACTGCAGGCGTCAAGAACACCCAGGTCAACGAGTGGGTCTACCGCAGTCTGGCAGCACTCGACAGCTCCGACGAAAAGGCAGCCGAAAAGCTCGCAGAAAGCCCCGCCATTAAGGCCGAGCTTTTGTAAATAGCAGACGCGGGTCCCTTGGCGCATCGTCGTCCAAGAGGCCCGCAAACAGTTCGCGTCAACCGATAGCCGCGCCGCCGCGTTCGGCCAAAGCAAGAATCGGCATCATTTGACGCGGGGTCTTTGCTGCAAGATCGGCATGTTCGAGCAGCTTGCGATCGTTAGTTACCAAGTAATCGACCTGGGCGCGTTTGCATGCGGCGAGTACCAAGTTGTCCTCGTAATCGCGATGGAGCGCTAAGTATTTGTCGGCCAGCCAAAGGTCCGACGCATCTGCACCCACGGCCGTGGCGTTTTCGGTCATGTTCCGCACAAACACCAACGCCGCATCGCCAATCGCGCGGGCAGATGCCTCGTCGAGCGTTCCCCCGCTGGCAAGAACGCTACGCTTCAGCTCGTGTTGGACAACGTATAGCACGTCCTTAGCGATATGCACCGGAAAGAACAGCAACGCCCGCGTATCCGTCGCCTGCCCAATAAACGCACGCGCGGCAAGCGACTCGGCATGGTCGACGCAAAACGAATCAACCCATACGTTGGCGTCCACCATTATTTTGAGGGGAGCCCCGCTCACAGGATCATCTCCTTTTGGCGATAGCGCTCGTCCATGGCTTCGGAATAGATTGCGTCCCAATCGCGATCGTCGGACACGGACGACGTAGCGATGCCCAAATCTGCATAAAGCCGGTCGGCCGCTGCCCATGATACGGAGAACGGAGTATCGTGCGCGACGGTCTGTTGCCGACCATCAACGGCAGACAGCACTTCCTCACACTGCCCGCCACCCTGTGCGACCTTGGCCACGACCTTTTTGATGAGCTCGGGCAGTGACCTGCCCGAAAGCTGTAGCGCTTCCTCGGCGCGCTCTTTAACCGAGCGATCTACGCGAACATTCACCTGCGCCATGCCGCTAACAGCACCCATCTCAACCTCACCTTCGACTCCTGCTATCTTAGCTAGCACAACTATATATTGCTGCTAGCACACGGTCAAACGCAAAAGGCCTGCATTCTGGCGGCTGCAACACCGTCCGAATGCAGGCCATTAACTCAAGCAAAAGCGCTAACGCAGGTAAGCCTTCGCGTTGCCCAGGCTGTAGGCAATCGTCGAGCCGTTGTGCAGCAGCGACGACGCCTGCGGAGTAATCATGCCGGTAATACCCAATGCCAACAGCGCCGAGTTGGTGAGCATCACCTTGGAATACGAACTCGTCAGGCGGTCGATAAGCCCCTGACTCATGCGGCGCAGGCGCACGATTGCGGCCAGATCCGTATCGGTCAGGATGATATCGGCGACCTCCTTGGCGATGTCGCTTCCACCGCCCATTGCCAGCCCCACGTCGGCCAAACCGAGTGCCGGCGAATCGTTGACGCCGTCGCCCACCATGGCAACGTGGCGCCCCTCGCCCTTAATGCGCTCAACATACGCGTACTTGTCCTCGGGCAGCAGCTCGGCCTTAAACTCGTCGACACCCGCCTCGCGAGCAATGCGCTCGGCCGTGCGCTCCGAGTCGCCCGTGAGCATGACCACGTGCTTAACGCCCAACGCGTGCAGGTCGGCGATGGCCTCGCGAACCCCGGGCTTAAGCGGGTCCTCGATACCGAGCACGCCCACAACGGTGCCATCGACCGCCAGGTACAGCGGCGACAGCCCCTGCATCTGGGACTCGATTTGCTCCTTAATGTCGGACTCGAGCTGCGCGCTCTCATCCTCAAATACAAAGTGCGCGGAACCGATGATGGCGCGACGCCCTTCAATGGACGAAGCGATGCCGTGCGCCACGATGTACTCGACGGCGGCATGGCGCTCGCGGTGCTCGAGCCCGCGCTCGCGGGCGGCGTTGACCACGGCACGCGCCACCGGATGCGGAAAATGCTCCTCCAAGCAAGCGGAAAGGCGCAGGATCTCGTCCTCGCTCCAACCATCGGTGGTGAGCACGCAGGCAAGACGCGGCTGCGCCTCGGTAAGCGTGCCGGTCTTATCAAACACAATGGTGTCGGCCTTGGCAAACGACTCAAAGTACTTGGCGCCCTTGACCATAACACCCATCTTGGCAGCATCGCTCATGGCAGTCATGACGGCGACGGAACCCGTGAGCTTGAGTGCGCACGAGTAGTCGACCATCAGTGCCGCCGAGGTCTTGATGAGGCTGCGGGTGGTAAGCGCAACCAGGCCCGCGAGCAGGAAGTTCCACGGGACGATCTTGTTGGCGAGGTCTTCCATGTGCGACTGGCCCTCGGACTTGAGCGAATCGGCCGTCTGCACGAGCGAGACGATCGAGCGCAGCTTGGTCTGCGCCGTGTTGGCGCGCACGCGCACCAAGATGCTGCCGTCTTCCACGACGGTACCGGCGAACACATCGTCGCCCACGCTTCGCTCGACGGCCAGCGGCTCGCCGGTCAGAGTCGCCTGGTTGCCCATAGCGCTCCCCTCCTCGACAACACCGTCGATGCAAATGGACATGCCAGTGCGCACGGCGACCAAATCGCCGGGCTCGAGCTCGGTCGCGGCAACGCTTACCTCGGTGTCGCCGACAACCTTTTGCGCCTTGTCGGGCACATCGAGCAGCGAGTTGATGAGCTCGTTTTCGCTCATGGCGCGAGTGTAGTCCTCGAGCAGCTCGCCCACGTTGAGCAAGAACATTGTCTGGCCCGCGGTGTCGACATCACGCTTGACGAACGAAATGCCGATGGCCGAAGCGTCGAGCACAGGAACGGTCAGGCGCGGCTGTGCCAGCTCATGAAGGGCAGCGCGCAAAAATGCCATGTAACCGGCCACGACAAACACCGCACGCAGAGGCGTCGGCAAGAACCAACGGCGCGCGTAGTGGGCGCCGATAAGTGTGGCAAGATCCATGACGAGCTTGTGCTTGCGCGGCTCGAGTTGCATCACGTAGCCCGACTTGGCATCGGCGATAGCTTGAGCATCGAGCGCGCCCAAGGCATCGAGCACGCTCGCGCGGCGCGGCTCGTCGTACTCCAGCGCCATCTGGCCAATGCGGCCATACACGCGCACCTTGCGCACGCCATCGATGTCGCCGCCAAGCTTAAGAAGTGCATCGAGATCGCTCTCTGGCACAGGACCCGCCAACTGAAGGCGGGTCCTGCCAGGGATCTCGCTGATAATCGAGAATCTCATAGTTTGTGCCTGGGAGCGCTACTCGGCTGCCTCGTCAGCAGCGGCCTCGCTCTGGGTGATGTAAGCAGCCTCGGCAACCATGTCGTCGACATTAGCCTTGGCCTGCTCGACCATGTCCTGGTAGCCGTTCTTGATGCGCATGCCGCACGCAATGCCCTGAACGCAGGCATTCTTGACCGGAGCGCTGGTAAGCAGCTTGATGCCGGCCGTGCCAAGCAGAAAACCGCCACCGACAAGCAGGGTATTGAACGTCGACTTCTTCATGTTGCTTCTCCCTTTTGCCGCATTGGACGCGGCATGGTGCTTCAGCACCCGAGTAAACAAGTTTGCTCGAGCACGCTTTTGAAATATCTCAATTTTATCTAACTATCTAGGTCAGCCATGGCTAACCTTTTGAAAATTAACGATGCGGAGTAACCGATTGTCAATGTGAGAAAGGGACTGTCCCTTTGCCCCTTCTTACAACTGCCAGGTAGCTGCTTCCTTTTGCAGCGCCACCATGCGGGCGAATTCTCCACCTGCCGCCTTGAGCTGCGCCGGAGTGCCCTGCTCGGCAACCACACCATCCTTGAGTACAACGATTTTGTCGGCATTTTCTACCGTACGCATACGGTGGGCAATAACGATAACCGTCTTACCTGTAAGCAGACGGGAGAGTGCCTGCTGTACCACGGTCTCGTTCTCCACATCCAAGCTCGCCGTCGCCTCGTCCAGCAACACGATCGGCGCGTCTTTGAGCAGCGCACGGGCGATAGAGATGCGCTGGCGCTCACCGCCGGACAGCTTGGAGCCGTTCTCGCCGATCATGGTGTCATAGCCCTGCGGCATGCGGCTCACAAACTCGTCGCAGTTGGCGGCACGCGCGGCAGCAAGCACTTCCTCATCGGTGGCATCGCAACGACCAAGACGGATGTTTCCCATCACCGTGTCGTCAAAGAGCAACACGTCTTGGAACACAATGGCGTAGTCGCGCAGCAACACCTCGGGATCCACGCTCGCAACATCCACGCCGCCCACGGTGACCGTGCCTTCGGTGGCGTCCCAAAAGCGCGCGGCCAGGCGGCTCACCGTGGACTTACCGGAACCCGAAGGACCGACCAGTGCCGTGACCTCCCCTTCTTTGGCGGCAAAGCTCACATCGGTAAGAACTTTCTCGCCGGCGCGGCCGTCCTCGCCCGCACCATAACCAAATGCCACGTGATCGAACACCACGTCATGACCTACGGGCTCAAACTGCTCGCTGCCCCGCGCCACGGGCTCTTCCATGATGGAGCGCATGCGCTTGGCCGACGACTCGGCGGCAAACAGCTCGGACATCAGCATCAGTGCCTGATCGAAGGGCGCATAGATGCGGCTCACCATGAGCAGGAAGGCAAACATCACCAAAAAGTCGACCCGGCCGGAGGCGACCATCGCAGCGCCCGTGACCAACGTGGTGGCAATCCCCAGGCGCAGGATGGCAAAGGCGGAGTTGACCAAAAGCCCATTGGCGAGCTCGCCCTTGGTGGTCTCGCGCTCCTCGGCATCGATCACGGCGTTGAGCCCCTCAAGATAATGAGCCTCCTGGTTGGTGGCGCGGATCTCGCGCACGCAGTCGAGCGTCTCCTGGATCGCCTCGGTAACCTTGACCTTCTCGGCACGCACATGGTCGAACACCGGGGTCATGGGCCCGCGTGTCAGATACAGCACGGCAAAGGCCACGGGCACGCTCCAAAACGCCGCAATCGCCAGCTGCCAGCAAAAGAACAGCGACGCCACGAACACGATGGCACTTGCGATGATGGCACCCCAAAGCTCTCCCAGCACGTGGCTGTAGGCGTGCTCCATGGCCTGGACGTCGCCCATGATGGTCTCGGTTAAATCGGCCAGATCACGACGACCGAAAAACGACAGCGGCAGTTTGCGCAAGCGCTCGGCGATCTCCATACGCTGCTTGCCGCACTCCTCGTAAAAGATGCAGTAGGTGTAGTAATACTGCTGCCAGTTAGAGGCAAAGAGCAACACGAAAAAGACCAGGAGGCCGCCCACAATCGGCAGGGCATCCGGCAGGTCGGCACCGGTGGCGAGATGTTCGACAAAACCGGCCATGACCAGGAACAATAAGCCCATGCCGGCCATGGTAATAAGATTAGTGAGCGTGGTCCAGAAAATGCCACGTTTTACGCCGGCGACGCCTTTATCGGATAGGAAATACTTCTTTTGGAATAAGGCGAACATTTAGGCCTCGCCTCCCTTCGTGATGGCGGCATCCGCGGCAGCAGTGATCTTCCAGCTCGCGGCCTGTTCGTATTCGGCCCACATCTTGGCATACAGACCCTCTTGGGACAGCAACTCGGCATGGGTGCCGGCCTCCTGCACGCTACCTTGATTGAGCACCACGATCTTGTCGGCCCCCACCACGGTCGAAAGCCGGTGCGCAATCATAATGACCGTGCGACCCGCCGCCAGCTTGCTAAAGGCGCGCTGGATGAGTGCCTCGTTCTCGGGATCCGCAAACGCCGTGGCCTCATCGAGCACCACGATAGGCGCGTCTTTAAGGATCGCGCGGGCAAGTGCCACGCGCTGGACCTCGCCGCCCGAAAGATATGCTCCGCCGGCACCGAGCACGGTATTGATGCCCTGTGGAAGCTTGGCCACAATGTCGTCGCACTGAGCTGCGGAGAGGGCCGCACGCACTTCGTCGTCAGTGGCCGTAGGCTTGGAGGCGCGCACGTTATCGGCAAGTGTTTGCCGGAACAGCTGGTTGGTCTGGAACACAAAGGCGACCTGGTCCATAAGCTCGTGCGGATCCATATCGCGAACGTCCACACCACCTACGAGCACTCGACCCGAGGAAACATCCCAAAAACGAGGAATCAGGCTTGCGCAGGTTGACTTGCCGCCGCCCGAAGGACCCACAAGCGCAAGGGCACTACCAGCGGGAACGTTGAAACTTACATGGCTAACGGCAGGTGCTTCGGCACCCTCGTACGTAAAGCTCACGTCCTCAAATCGCACGTCGCCGCCGGCAGGGTGCTTGGGTTGCGCGGGCACGGAGAGCCGCTTGGAATCCATGACGCTTCGAATGCGAGCCAGCGAATCGGCACTCATCTGAGAGGCCTCGCCCACAAACATGAGCTTGGTCATGGCCGTCGGTACCACGGCCGAAAATATCGCGTAAAACGTGAAGTTGGCCATAAAATGCGCGAAGTC
>CALBBA010000181.1 GCA_937926755.1 uncultured Collinsella sp. | reverse complement strand
TATCCCCGCATGCGGCAGCGGGGCGACAACGCCACGGCACAGCTATATTTGACAGAATTCTGCAAAAATGCCATGGAAGCGTGTCATCTGCTCCGGAACCAGTACGCTCCCTATGAGAAGTGGCTTCTGCGGAGCACCGCGGAACTGGAGGGTTTCGGAGCACTGGCGGAATCCCTGCGAAACCTGCTGCTTTTGCCGCCGGAGCAGGACGGCAGCGGACAGATCGAGAGCATTTGTGCGGCAATCGGAAAGGAGTGCACAGCAATGGACAAAACCGAAAAAACCACGGCACAGGCTCCGTTTTTGGCGGATACTGCCAAGACGCTGGCGGCACAGGCGGCGGCTCTGGAAAAGCACCGTGCCACGGTGGAACAGCTGGCGGAACTGGAATTCCGCACGTTCGATAAAGTGCAGGGCATCGGCGGCAGGGCAGCCTGTCAGGACGACTGGGAAACTTTTTCGATCATGCGGCGGAGCCAGTATCTGCCATGGGAGGAGGAGCTGCTGGAACAGTGGCTGGCGGCGTTTACCGCGGCCGGGCAGGCGGGGGGGGGACCAACCCCACCCGCCCCCCGCCGAGCCGCAGTTGGCATCGCCGTTGGAGTCGACAAAGCACACGTCGGACGCGGAGCCCGACGCAACGGAACGCAGCCACCAAAGGCGCCGATTTCCGTTGACTCGGTGAGCGGTGTCGCGGAACAGGTCCCACTGGCAGTCGAAGCCGACGCTGTAGCCCTTCGTCCCCCACACGGGACAGCCGTACACCTCCATCTCGGACAGCGAGAATACCTTGCCGATATCCTGCCAGCTCCACGAGTTGGAGTCGTTGAGCGCGCCGCTGGCGCTGTACCGCTCCTCAAGCAGGACGCGCTGGGTCAGCAGGTACTTGGTCAGCCCCTCGGGCAGGCACGCCTCGAAGGCCGTCTCCCACGCCTTGAGGTTGCTGTTGGGGTAGGGGCATTTCTGGCCGGCGGTGCCCTGGTTCGTGTTGGTCGTGTTCCACATCAGGAAGCTGTCGTTGGCAACGCCGGTCACGGTCTTGGCCACGGCGATGGGCGCGGAGGCCACGAACGCGATATGGTGTCCCTTGCTGTTGTCGCCGCAGTAAAGGTACGGGTCGATGTGGGCAAGCAGGAACCGCACAGATTGCTGTGTGGTGACGGCGGATGCGCTCACAAGCGGCACGTCCAGGTAGTCGCCCACGCGCAGGCCTGCGAAGTTCGCGGCGGCGATGCGCTTATGCAGCGCGTCGTACACGCTGCCGCTGCCGATCTCTCCCGCCAGGATGGTGGCGATGCTCTGCCCGCCGTACTTGCCGATTTGGCCCTGGCGGTTGTACTCGGCGTTGTTGAGCGCCGTCTGCGCGTTGCTGCGCGCGGTATCGTCGATGACGTTGAGCGACTGGCCGCCGACGACCAGTGTCTTTGCATTTGCCATTTATCCTCCTTAGGCAAGGGTTACCGTGCTGCCCGAGACCGAGCACGTGCCGCCGAACGACACCGTGTCGCCGGACACCGACGCCTTGGATGCCGGGCAGTAGACGGTCCCGTCCATGTAGATGAACTTCCCCGTCGCGTCGGCGAGCATCGTCGCGAGCTGGCCGTTCTGACGGCGCAGCTCCGCGATATCGGATTCGCCGCCGGCGCCCTGCGCCACCGAGTTCGCGATCTGCAATGCCGCGCTTGCCGCCGCATCGGCCCTCGACGCCGCACCGCTAGCGGCGGATGCCGCATCGAACGCGGATTGACCGAGCCGAGATAGCTCAGTGCTCCACTTCCTGTAGAGCTCGTCGAGCTCCTGGTCGTAGCTGACGGCAGGCCCTGTTGTCCCGTCCACATTTCCCAGGATGACGAGCGCGAAGTCCTCGGTAGTCTCGGAGGCCCCGTTGGCGTAGAACTCGAAGTAGGCCAGGCGGCATTTGCCGGTGCCGTTGACGGCCTCCGGCGCCAGCGTGGCGCTCACCGAGGCCGTGCCCACGGTCGCCGAGCAGCGCGCCCACGTGCCGTCGGCGTGGAGCACGCACAGGCGCGCGAGCTGGCACGTCGGGGTGTACGTCGCGCCGTCCACGGTGAGCGACGCCGTTATCTTCTGGGTCTGCGTCTCGCCCCTGCGCACGGTGACGCGCTGCGGGACTGTGCCCGGGCGCTTGCGCATGTCGAGCGCTATAGCGTGGTTGATCATTTGGCCTCCAGCGCCTTCAGGGCGGCGAGCGCGGCCCTGAATGCCTCGACCGGGTCGACGGCCTCGGTTCCCTCCCCCGTCTCGTCCGCCGTGGCCGGCTGAGGGTCGACGATGGCCGAGAGCGCGTCGAACACGGCGACCGTGGCGGCGGTGCGCTCATCGACGTACCCGGCGGTCGCCAGCGGGATGCCGTTGACCGTGGGGTCAGGCTTGCGGACGTCCGCGGCCTTGACGACCTCGCGCGTGCCGTCGTCGTACTGGGCGACAAATATGAGTCCGGCGTCCTCGGCGCGCCGGAGCGCCTCCGGATCGTACTCCGTCAAGCACTGTTCGTTGTTTCCAATGATGTCGTGGACGGCGTAGCCCACGACGATTTTCTTGCTTGCTTCCATTCCTTCTTGTCCTTTCATCTCTTATCCGCTCCACCCGGACGGCATTGCCGACACACCGATCAGCAGGCCGTTCTTGAACTCGAGCACCGACGATGTCTGGGACTGGTCGTTGAAATATTTCTTGCCGTTCTCCGTGTAAAGCGGGTGGTATGCCACTCCGACCTTGGTTGACAGGCCTGACCACGTCGTGACGCTCGTGTCGGCACTGCCGCTCACGCTGAGCCTCGGGGTCGAGACTCGCACGATGCCCTGTCCCTGCAGCTGCAGTCCGTGGTAGATAATCGACGGATTGTCGATGTCATGTGACGTTGAGGAGCATTCGATGTATCCGTACTGCGTGCCGTCCTTGAATCCCGCCAACTTCCCGCTCGAGTCGAGCTCCATGGCGTACCCGCTGCTGCGGTTTCCACCGGTGAAGCTTCCGGTCGCCGTGATGTTCTTCGCCGTCATGTAGTTGGTCGTCAGCACGCCTTCCTTGAGGTTCCACGAGTTGCGCCCCTTTGCGTCCGCGAGAGTCCCGGTTGCGATGTATGTCGCGTTGACGTAGACCCTGTTGTTGCTCATGTAGAGCCCCTGGTCTGCGCCGCCGTTCGTCAGGCGGTCGAAGATGGCCTTCTGGTCCATCTGCTCGTCGTAGGCGCTCAGGATGCCGTCGGCGTAGTCCGATGCGTTCTTCTGCTCGATGGCATGTCGCGCCCCGGTCGCGGCCTCGGCATAGTCCCTCACGGCGGTCGAGTATGCGCCGTAGGCCGCGTCGTACTCGTCCATTGCAACCTTGAGCTCCTCGGCGGTCTTGCACTTGATCACCTTGTCGACCTTGTCGGCGTAGGCGCCGTACGTGCCGCCCTCGTAGGTCGTGCCGAAGGCCTTGGTGTAGCGGGGGCCGAGGACGGTCGAGAGGAACTTGGCACTGAGGTCCTTGTTCGACTTCAGCGCGTTGTACTGGCTCGTGAGCTCCTCGCGCTCCTTTTCGACGTCCTGCTTGGCCTTCTTGACCGCCGCCTTCTCCGCTTCGGTCACCACACCGTCTTTGGCGAGGTCCTGCACCGTCGTGTCGAGGCCATTGAGCGAACCCGTGAGGTCGTGCGCGCTCTGGTAGGCCTTGTTGTACGCGGCCTCCAGCACCGGCGCCGTGTGGGTGACGCTGCCGTCGCCGTATGTGACGCGTTCCATCGACCAGACGAAATATCCGTTCGACCATTGCGGGAGGTCCTCGGACCATCCCAGCTCTGGGTTCTGCGCATTAATCGGCGGCACGCTGTCCGACTGGTTCCTCGCGTAGAGCTTTACGCGCGCCGCGATGGCGCTGCCGGCCATCTGGTTGGAGCCGTTGATGGCCTTGGCGAGGCACGGCGCGGTGTAGGTGACCGAGCCGTCCGTCCACGCGATCTTGCTGCGCGTCCAGATGTACTTGCCCTTCGCCCACGCGGGCTGGGCCTCCGACCAGCTGCCGCCGGACTGCGCCGTGGAGCTCGTGGAGAGGTAGTACTGCTCGACGATGCCGCGCACGCCGGTACCGGTCGAGCCCTTGTCGCCCTTGGCGCCATCGATGCCGCTGATGCACACGGGCTCGCTGTACTCGATGTCGCCGGACTGCATGGTGGTCTTGGTGCGCGTCCAGATGTACTTGCCCGACACCCATTGCGGCGCCGTGGTCTGCCATCCGCCCTGCGGCTCGGTGACGCGCGACGTTCCCTGGGCGTACTCGACGTCCACCGACGCTATCACGGCATCGGCGACGGCGATGTCCTTGCCGTCGAGCTTGGCGCCGGGGCCTAGATTGACCTCGCTCTCGTCGAGGTTCCAGTAGTTCTTGCCGCTCCTGTCTTGGATGGTTCCGGCCTTGATCAGGTCGCCCATGAGCGTGCCGACCGTGATGAGGTCGGCCGTGAAGCCCGCGCCGGTGCCGAAGGTGCGCCAGTCCCACGAGCCGTCGGCTTTGCAGCCGGAGGCGATGCGGAATCCATGGGAGCACAGCTGCATGGCCATGCCGTCGCCGGTCGTCGAGCGGCCGTCCGCGTCGAGGGGCACGGAGCCGAAGATCAGACCGCGCTCGAAGCTCGTATGGACGTAGCTGTTGCCCGCGAGGTTGAACTGCGTATTCATGCTGTCCATGACCTGCTGGAGGTATGCGGGCGGCGTGGATGCCGCCACGTCCCAGTTGGACGAGCGCTTCGACAGGCTGGACACTTTCTGCTGCTGAGCCAGCAACATGTCCGTGATTGTCTCGGTCACGTTCCCGAGCGTCACGCGCATGGAGCCGCCAAGCTCGTCGGTCACGAGCTTGGTCACGCGGCCCTCGCAGCGCAGCGCCGGGGAGAAGCACGTGTCGACGATCTGGACGTCGTCGCCCACGGCGACGCCCTCCCACTCGCGCCCGAACTGCACGAGGTCGACGACGTCGGCCTCGTAGGTCATTCCCGGCTCCTTGCGGGAGTCGAGGTACGCGTGGGTCTCGGCGAGCAGGGTTGCCGCGTCCTCGCAATTTGAATTTTCATATTGTCCGAACACGTGCGCGCGCCCGCCCCTGCCGTCGGGTCGCCCGTACAGCCTGAGCGCGGTCGCGTCCTCCACGTAGTTCCTGCCGTTGTTGATGTCACCGAAGGTCAGCTTGCGGCCGTAGCCGCCCGTGTCGGTCTCGATACCCTTGCCGTAGCCGTAGCAGGCAGTGATCGCCCCGTAGTGCTCGGTGCGTGATACCGATGTCAGGTCCTTGGTGTAGGTGAACCGGCGGTGGCCGCCCTTCGCGCCTCGGTGCGAGCGGATGCCCACCCTGCGAGATGTCACCCTGCCGCCGGATACGGTGATTTCAGTCTCAAGCTCACCGCCGCATTTCAAGATTGACTGGAGCGCCTCGCGCGCCGAGGTGTGGTAGAAGGTCAGGCCCTTGTCGACGGTGCCGGTCTGGTCGACCGTTCCGGCGGTCCAGCGGGTCGGCCCAAGGCAGACATTCAGCGCCTGCAAGAAGCCGTAGCCGTAGGGGCGCTTGTCCTCGATATAGTCGCCGTACGTCTCGCAGATTGAGTTGATCGCCGTGTCCGTGTAGACCGTATCGCCTCCGGCGTGGAGGCCCTTGGGGTCTTGGCAGACGTGCTCGTGGACCTTGCCGAGGCGGTCGACCCACACGAGGCGGTAGCCCTGCTTGAGCGCGAAGGTCGTGACGATGTCCACGCTGTCCTCGCCGTTGAGCTCGTCGGTATGGGTGAGGGAGAGCAGCTCCTCGGGGCCGATTGTCGATACGTAGGCGTCCTGCCACGTGTATACGTCAATTCGCACCTAGAGCCACCTCTCCTCCCATTCGAGCGTCGCGGTGCCGCCGCTCGTCTTGATCTGCTGCACGCCGTCGAGCGAGAAGAAGTCACTCGCGACGGTCACGGGCCAGTCCGCGCCGTTGACCGTGCAGCGCTCCTCACGCATGTCCAGCACGACGGTCTGTGCGCCCGTGAACGACGCCTCGACGCGGACGAACCGCCCGGTCGAGACGTTGGTGATTGTCCAGCTCGAGCCTGCCGGGGGCTTGCACGTGACCGTAGGGTAGGCCCTGTAGTTGCCCCCGGCGGCGACGGCGCGCTGGGATGCCGTCACCTGCTCGGAGCGCCGCTGCCCGTAGGCGGCGGGGTCTGCACAGTAGAACGCGAGCGTGAGATTCGGCATGTGTGCGTTGCGCCCCTGCTCCGCCCCTCCCCTGTAGCGCGCAAGCATGTAGCGCTCGGGAGCGTCGTCGAGCACGAGGGCCTTCTCGCCGCCGGACAGCGCCGAGGCGAGCACGGCCCTTGCCTCGGCGACCTCGTCGAGGGAGCCGCCGACGATGTTGCAGTCGACCGCTATCTCGACGGGCTCGAGGCCCGTGGCGCGGATATGCGAGCCGTCCATGCCCGGGACCTCGGTCTCATCGAGCCGCACCTTGGGGACAATCGGTCTCGTGACCTTGGTCACCAGCAGGTACGGCGTGAGGTCGATTCCGCCGAATATCATGCGAACCCCCTTGCGGCGAGCGCGTGCCTGCCGCGCATCGCGATGGCGGAGGAGACGCGCTCCGAGTCGATGTACAGGTTTCCGTCCTTGTCCCGGATCTGCTCGAGGACGGACAGGATGCCGGCGAGGGCGTCGTCGGAATCCTCCTCGGGACGCGCCGGAGTGTAGACCGCGGACGGAGCGACGGTCAGGCCCGTCGAGAGCATCCCCTGCGCGGTGTCCATGGCGCCGCTGATGGCGGAGACCACGGTGCCGGTGCCGGAGCCGATACCCTGCGCCCAGCCCTGCATGAGGGCCTTGCCCGAGAAGGTCGTGTAGCCGTGCCCGGAGAAGGGGCCGACCTTTGCCGGCGAGAACGGGAAGAAGGAGCGGATTCTGGATACTGCGCCGGAGACCGCCGAGGTCACCGAGCCGATAGCGGACATGATGCCGTCCTTCAGGCCGTTGAGTATCGACTTGCCGGAGTTGAAGAGCCAGTTGCGCGCACCCGAGAAGAACCCGGTGATCTTGCCCTTGATGCTCGTGACGGTCCTGTAGACGGAGTTGATTCCGTTGGACGCCGCGCTCTTGATGCCCTCCCAGATGGACGAGCAGGCGCTCTTGATGCTCCCCCACATGCTCGACCACGTGGAGCTGATGCTGTTGAGCACGGAGCTGATCACGCCGTTTACCTGGTTTATCGCCGAGTTGACGGCGAACTTGATGCGTCCCCAGACCACCTCGGCGAAGTCGCGGACGGTGTCCCACACGCTTGACCAAATCGAGCTGATTCCGTCGAGCGTGGACGTTATCACGGACTCGACGACCCCGATGGCCGCCCGCACGGCGAACTCAATCTGAGACCAGACGAGCTCGGCTACCGACTTGATGGTGTTCCAGACCGTATCCCAGTCTCCGCTTATCGCGGCGGTGACCGTGGAGATGACCGTCTGCACCACGGCCATCGCGACCTGTACGGCAGTGGAGATTGCGTCCATCACGCCAGTCAGGACAGCGGAGATCACGGGCCAGACGGCATTCCAGACGGCGGAGATGATGCCCATCGCCACCTGGATGGCGCCCTGGATGAGCGGCATCGCCGCCAGCACGGCGGACAGCACGGACTGCACGGCGGGCATGGCGATGGCGACGAGCTGCGAGACGGTCGTCATTACGTCCGCGATGACACCGACCAGGAAGCCGATGACCGGCGACAGCGCCTGCACGATGCCGAGCACCACCTGTATGCCGGTGGAGAGCACCGGCAGCACGGCCTGCGCGATGCTGAGCAGCGCCGTGCCGATTGGCGCGATGAGCGGCGCGATGAACCCGATTGCCGCCTTGATGCCGTTGCCGACGGACGTGGCCACGCCAAGGATGGCCTGAAGCGCCGAGCAGATCTGCGAGGAGTCCACCTTCGGCAGCTTGATCCCGATGCCGGCGAGCGCCCCGACGGCGATGTTCCACGCCGTGGCGAGCGCCTCGGACACGATGGGCGTGAGCACCGACGCGATGCCGGAGAGCGCCGCGGGGAGCGCCTTGATGATGCCCTGCCCGATCTGGGCGACGCGCGGCGCGATGTTCTTGGCCACGGCGCCGACGGACGTGAGCAGCTGCTCGGTGAGCTGCGAGAAGTCGACGTCGTCTCGGCCAAGGCCGGTGAGGAAGTTCTCCCATGATGCCTTGGCCATGCCGATGGAGCCGGAGATGGTCGTCGCGGCCTCCTTGGAGGTCGTGCCGGTGATGCCCATCTCGGACTGCACCGTGTGGATGGCCTCGACCACGTCGGCGTAGCTGTCGATGGTGAGGTCGGCGGTCTTGCCCTGCGCCGCGCGCAGCTTGTTGGCGTCCGCGATGAGTCGCTCCATCTCGGACTTCGTGCCGCCGTAGCCCAGCTTCAGGTTGTCCAGCATCGTGTAGTTTTGCTTGGCAAAGCCTTGGTAGGCGTTCTGGACGTCGGCCATGTCCGAGCCCATCTTGTTGACGTTGTCCGCCATGTCGCCCATCGCCGTGTTGGCGGACTCGGCGGCCTTCGCCACGTCGCCGCCGCACGAGCTCACGAGCGATGCGGCGAAGCTGGTCGCCTGGGTCATGTATTGGTTTGCGCTCATGCCGCACGTCTTGTACGCATCCGCGGCGTATCCCTGCAGTTTGCCGGACGCGGTACCGAAGAGCGTATCGACGCCGCCGACCAGCTGCTCGTAGTCGGCGTATGCGGATACCGCGGCGCCGCCGATTGCGGTCACCGCCGTGGTGAGCGCGCCCATGCCAGCGGCGGCGACGGTGCCCACGCCCCTGGCGACGGTGCCGAGCCCGCTCAGCAGCCCGCTGGAGCGCTTGACCCCGCCGTCCACGCCGGAGGTCATCGAGTCGCCGAATGACTTTCCGGCCTTGGAGCCCGTGTCGCCGAACTCCGAGCAGATGCTGCCGGCGAAGCCCTTCATGGACGGCATGAGCGTGATGCATGCCGAGCCTACGCTGGTAGCGCCCTTAGTCGCCATCCCGTCCTCCTAATCCTAGAATCTCGTCGATTTCCGCCCTGTTCGCGAGGGCGTTGCGCTGGTGCCTCTTGAGCTCCGCGAGCTGCCCGGGCGTCTTGAGCGGCTGCGGCTCCTGCGGCGGCCGGTGCTTCTTGTCGCTCAGCCCCCACGCGAGGCTCCTGAGCTGGTGCTCGATGCGCCAGAGCATGTACGTCTCCTCGCTCCACTTGAGCTCCGGGTACATGCGGCGCGCGCACCTCGACCCCTCCGGCAGCTGCTCCCACAGGAGGGCGGCGCGCCGGAGGTCGTCCGGTCCGCCCTCGAGAGGGAGGTCGATGCCGTAGTACTGGCGGAAGTCCGCTACGACTTCTGCGCGGTGCCCTTCGAGCTCGAGGACGAATCCTGGGAGTTTTTTGCCTTCGCCGCCTCGAATGCGGCCTGCATGAGCACGCCCGTGGACTCGACGGAGCCGCCGAGGCGCTCCATGTACTCCTCGTCGCTGCCCGCGAAGACGCGCTCGAAGGCCTCGAACATACCGGCAGGCTCGGTCTCGCTCTTGGCGAACTGCTTGTTCGTCTTGTAGCTGAGCAGCTCATCGAGGTCGGCGGTGAACTCGCCGTCGATGCCGGGGATGGTGAACGTGAGCTCGGTCATTACTTGCCCTCCGCGGTCTCGGTGGACTGGATGTAGTCGTAGCAGGTGTTGCCGGCATCGTCGGTAAGGTACTTGACCGTGAGGGCGCGCGCGGCGAGCTCGCCCACGGCGAGGGTGAGGTCGTCCAGCTCGGAGGACTGTGCGAGCGGCACGACCTTGCGCCAGCGGCGGCCGTCCTTGAGCACGAGCTCGAGCACGGCGGGCCACGTCTCAGTGGAGTCGCCGTTGTGCTTGACGGTGATCATGCCGGCCTCGTCCTTGACGTTGCCGGAGCCGTACATGACCTTGAGGGTCGCGGCCTTGATCTCGGCGAGCGTGAGCTGCGCGCTCTCGACGCGGGAGGTCTGCGGCGACGCCATGAGGTCGCCGTTCATGTCCTTGATGTCCTCGGAGTCGCTGTCGAGCGTCTCGACGTAGCCGTCCTCGCTGATGTAGCCGAGGCATTTCCACGCAGTGGGCAGCGCGGTCCCGTAGTCGGTCGGCAGCGCGGTACCGACGGGCGCGGTGAAGATGTAGCCGCCCTTTACTCCCTTGGCGCTGGAGACGTTGGCGACGTTGTTTTTGTTGCTTTCTGCCATGATTGCTCCTTATTCGCAGATGGTCAGGTTGATGTTCGTCTGGTATCTGGGAGTCCCCGTGTCGGGGTCGTCCCATCGGTACGTGCCGTCGGACACGGCCGAGAACACGTTGGGCTCGTCCTCGATGGCGGAGCACGCCCGCTCGACGGCCTCGGCGATCTCGCGTGCGCGCCTGCGGGTCTTCGCCCACGACGTGGCGAGCACTCGCGGGGACTGGATGAACCGCGTCGCGCTCGTGGCGGCGAGGGCGACCTGGACGAACTCAGCGGGTCTCTCGCTCGGCACGTCGAGCACGCACTCGATGCCGGTCGCGCGCATGAGGCGCTCGGCCACCACCCTCTCGATGTCCATCAGTCACCCCCGAAGATTGCCTGCAGGCGGTTGTGCTTCTTCTCGCTGCGGAAGGCGTGGACGCCCTCCGTGTGGAGCGAGCGCCCCTTGGCGAGGGAGCCGTTCATGACGTCGCACACGTATCCCGTGTCGCCGGATTTCTTCTCGAGCGATGCGTTGGCGGACGCGACGACGGCGTTGGCCTTTTCGGTGAGCATGGCCTGCACGCCCCCGCCGTTCATGACCTCGGCGTATCCGCCGCGGTTCCAGCCCTTCCACTTGATCTTGACCTCGCACTTCGCCTTAGCCATCGGTTCGGGTCACCTCGCAGGTGAGGTCCCATGGGCCGGGCGTGTTGGCCGCGGTGTATCGCTTGGGGTCGCCGACCACCTTGTAGTCGGTGCCTCGCACCGTGACGGTCGCGTCCCTGAGGTTCACGTCCGCGCCCTTCGGGAAGCAGAGCGTGTAGGCGACCGTCACGCCATTGGGGCGCGTCGAGTCGAGGTCGGCGGTCGCGCCGGGGCACACCACGACGTTTTCGACCGCCGTCTCGGTCACCGTCTCGCCGGCAGGCTCGCCCAGCTCGTCGAACGACTGGGCCGCATTGCGCACGGTCACGGTCTCTCCTGATATGAGGCACATCATTCGGTCACCCCTCCCCTCTCCAGCGGCGTGAGCGCCCCGAGCGCCTGACCGGTGAGGCCGAGGCGCCTGAGGTCGCTCTTACCTAGGTACATCTCGCCGAGCGCCGAGCCGTAGGTCACCGATGCCGTGTATCCGCCCGCCCCCTGGCTGTACTGAGTTGCCCCCGCCATCGCGGCGGGTGCCGAGAGCACGCGGTTGACGAGCAGGCAGCACACGGCGGGGGCGGCGCGGTCGAACGCCGGACACGCCCCCTCGGTGTACTCGCCGATTCGGTCCTCGAATGCCGCGAGCATCAAGTCGGATGCGTCCTGCAGCAGCACCTCGGTGCGCGCCGAGTCCGCGGGCTCGCCGTAGCGGGCCTTGTAGTCGTCCACGCTGGCGAGCGCGGCCATGGCTACTCGGCCTCCATGATCCCGGCGTCGACGAGGGCCTGGACGACCTTCGCGACGGTCGGGCTGGCACCGGGGTTGGCGACCTTCTTGGGCACGACGAGCGGCTTGCCGTCGGGCGAGACGAGCGCCACGTGTTGCGGGAGGATGCTGGACGCCTTGCCCGCGTCCTCCACGATGAACTTCTGGACTAGCTGAGCCATCTCGGTACCCCCTAGGCGCTCTTGAGGACGGCGAAGGCCTTCGGGTCGAGTACCGCGTATGCCAGCACGGCCTCGGTGCGGTAGGCGATCTGGTTGTAGCCCTTCAGGTCCTGACCGGTGTTGTCGGGGTCGCCGTACTCGATGACCTCGGCGGTGATGTCGCGGACCATGCCCCACTTGATGGCGGAGAAGTCGCCCATGATGGCGGAGACCTTGGTCGGGGTCTTTGCGAGACGGCCGTTCACGGTGCCGGACACGGAGGCGGGGATGCCGTCGAGGTTGCCCACGTTGAGGGACAGCGGCACCTCGGGGTACAGGCGCTGTCCGGTGGCGGGCACGCGCAGCTTGCGCAGCTCGGAGGCGAACTGGCGGCTCATGGCGATGCCGTTGATGCCGTAGTCGAGCAGGGCGTCGGAGAGGGAGTCGATGTCGTCGACCGGGGAGTCGGTCTTGGCGACGCTGTGGACGTCCTTGTCAGCGGTCAGGGCGGTGTAGCCCGTGAGGCCGAGGCCGGTCTTGGGGTTGATGGCGTGGTAGACGATGTAGTCGAGCGCGCGGCCCGCGGCGGCGGTCTGGTCGGCGATGATGTTGGAGATGATCTCCAGCTGGTTGTCCTCGTCGGCCCACTTCAGCTCGTCGGAGACGCGCGTGGTCGTGACGATCTTGGCGCGCTTTGCGACCACGGGGTCGGTGGAGATCTCGGAGCCGGACTTCTTGCCGCCCTCGGCGACGACCTCGGCCTCTGCGGTCGGGTTGAACACGAGGTAGGTCGTGTCGGCGAACTTCTGCGGCGTGCTGGGGCTCAGCGTGGCGATGGTGGAGGTGTCCTTCACCTTGCCGATGATGGTGGAGACCACGCTGGACGGCAGCTTGATTTTCTGGGTGTCGTTTGCAGCCATTTCTGTGCCTTTCTTCGGGTTTGGCTTACTTCAGGAGGCGCTTGGCGAAGTCTCGCAGCGCCTCGTCCCCGCCCTTGCCGCCCTTGTCGAAGCTGCCGGGCTTCTCCACTCGCGGCGCGGGCTTTGTCTTGAATGCGGCGAGCATCTTGTCGCACCATGCGGCCATGCTCTCCTCGTCCTCGCCGACGATGAGCTCGGCGGGGACTCCCTTCTCCTGCGCGACCTTGGCGGCGGTCTTGGCTCGCGCCTCGGCCTTCTCCTTGGCGTCGAGTCGCTTCTCGAGCTCCGCGACCTTCTCGTCGGCGGTCTTCTTCGCCTGGTTGGCCTCGTCGAGTGCGCTTGCCGCGCCCTTGTTGGCCTTGGCCTGCTTCTCCCACTTGCGGGAGTGCGCCTTCTCGGCCTCGTAGAGCGCCTTGTAGTCGGGCTCCTCGCCCCCGGTCGGCTCCGTACCGCCCGTGGGCTCCGTGTTGGTCTCTGCTGCCATGTCGCGTCCTTTCCCGGACCGTGCGGCCCGTCGGGCCAGCCGTGCGGCCGAGCCCCTTAGATGTGCGTTTCGGGCCGTGCGGCCCTGTCGCGCGGCAGTGTCCTACGGGCGTGAGATTTGGCCTGTTTGGCGTTTTTCGGCATGAAAAAAGCCGCCCGTGGGCGGCCATGCGATATGATGGGGTTAGGCGGAAGCTGTTTGACTCACCTATTGAGACATGCAGCTCCCGCCTATTTTTTTATCGTTTGGAGCGACCCGTCGTGCCCCAGCATCCGCACCTCAGAGATTCCGTACCTCTTCATGTACTTGCGTATCCACGCTTCGGCTTGGCTGTCGGTGACCGACTTGTTCTCGCTGACGTCGAAGACGGAGAACCGCACCCCGCTCTTGTTGGCCACGGACTTCATGTGCGACTTGAACGTGTTCTCCGATTTCGACGTGTACACGGTCTTGATTTCGATGCCCGTGGACAGGTCGGCGCGGCTTACGGTCGTTTTTCCCTGCGCGTTCTCGCTCTTCAGGTGCACCTCGTCTTCCCAGAACTCGGTCTTGTAGCCCAGTGCCGCCAGCTTCTCTGCGGTTCTCCTCTCTCCGGGGTCTACCCTCCACCTCTTTACCTTGTCGCGCCTCACCGCATCGTCCGTGAACGTTATGCCCTTATGCTCGCCGCCCGCGTACCAGGACGGGTCGCGTAGCTCTATCTCGGATGCGACGCGGTTGTTGAGGTAGGCGGTGTACGCCTTCCCCTCCTTGTTGCCGTGGCGCCTCACGAGCGCTTCGCGTTCGTCCTCCGGCATTGCGTACCAGTCGGAGGCGATGCCGTCGCGGCCTCCGAGCGCGGCCAGGCAGTCGTTATACCTCTCGTACATCCCGTCAGGGTCGTATCCCCTGACCGTCGTCACCCCGTCGAAGCCGGGAACGATTCGGCAGTCGCAGTGCGCGTGCGAGTGTTCGGCCGCCTCCTCGGTCTTGGCGTAGAAGCCGAACGACGCGAGCATGAGGCAGAACCCGCACGTCTCGCCACGGGGAACGCGGGCGTACCACGGCTTCGCCGGGTCTTTGCGCGCGTTGTGGGCGACGCACCTGTTGGCGGCGCGCCTGATCTCCTCGTCGACCCTCGTGACGCACCGCGAGACAAAGACCTCGGGGGCGCCCTCGACGACCTTGCCGATGAAATATCTAACCGCGCCGAGCGTGGCGTCCGGGTCTCGCATGGACTCGGCGACCGCCCGGTACTTCCCGGGGAAGCCCTGCGACGCCCTGACCGCGTCGTAGTATTCGGCTGCCCTGGCGGCGGCGCACGTGTCGGCGTAGTACCCGAGCACCGTCTCGATCGTCTCGTAGGCCCTCTCGCGGAGAGCGGCGACATCGCCGCCACCGCCGCGCTCCCAGCTCGACAGCAGGGACTCGAGCGCCGGCCTCACCTTCGCCTGGGCGTCTGCCGACAGCGCGTTCACCTCATCGGTCAGCTCGTCCAGCAGGCTAGTCGGCACCGCCGCCATTCTCGCCCTCCTTCGGCTCGAACAGCGATGCGATAGCCGCGCTCGCCTGCGCCTTCTTGGCATCCGACTCGATGCGCTGGATCTGCTCGTCCGTGTAGTCGAGCATCTCGTAGGCGACCGTGGAGTTGGCGAGCTTGGGGAGCGCCTGCACCTGCTTGAGCAGCGCGTCTGACAGGCTCACCGTGGACGGGTACGCCGGGGACAGGAATCGCGGGTTGATCTCATGCCCCGCGTCGCGCTCGGTGGCGAAGTCGGTGCCGTTCGCCACGGCGAGCGCCATGTAGGCCACGTTGCGCAGCGCCGTGCCGTTGTCGCGGTTGAGGTTCTTCGCGTCGATGACCAGGGGCTCGAGGGACGCGGCGATAGCGTCCGAGGAGGACGGGTTGTCGTTCGACACGCCGAAGAAGCTGACCGGCACGTTGGTCACTGCCGACATCTGGCAGGCGAGCTGGCGCAGGTACTCCGTGAGCGGCGCCATCTGCAGCTGCGCGGACTGCCAGACCGTCGGCTTGTCGCCGTCCGGGTCTTTGGTGATCTCGTTCACGGCGCCCATCGAGGCGTCGTACTTGTTGCCGTCGTTGAGCATCTTCTTGTAGGTTCCCAGAAGCCACGTCTGCGGCAGGGTCGCGGCCTCGGCGGCGACCTCCATGCGGGCGCGCTGGCGGATCGCGTCGTCGGTGATGCTCATGACGGAGCGGCTGATGCGCGAGGTGCCGAAGGGGCGCTCGAGCGTCGCGCCGTGCGCCATCGGCTCCATGAGGCAGCGCCCCATCGAGTGCCCGCGGTACTCGGCGACCCATGAGCCGCCGTCGCGCGTGAGCACCACGAGGCTGTCGGCGGTGAGAAGGTGCACCACGGTCGGCACGCGCTCCGCGTCGCCTGGCATCTTCTTGGACTCCGCCACGACGAGCCCCGCCCTGATGGCCTTGCGGGCATCGTCCCAGAGCGCCGCCGCCGCTGTGGCGGGGTACGCCGAGATGACCGGGTATCCGCCGCCATCCGTCACGGTCCAGAACCCGCAGCAGTGCTTCAGCTCGCCGATGAGGTTCTTGCGGTAGAGGCGCTCCAGCTGGTTCGACTCGCAGATGGCTCGAAGGGCCTTACTCGTCTGCTCGTCGTTGCAGGTGAAGCCGTTGAAGATGGAGCGGTCCGCCAGGGCGTGCACGGCCTTGCGGGGCCAGTCCACGCGCGGGTTGATCTCCTTGGCGAGGCTCGCCGGCATGGCGATGCCGAGGTCCTTCACCGACACGTGCCCGAGGTAGTAGTCCTCGCGCTCGAGGTTGCTGGCGCGGTGCTCGCGCCAGACGGTCATGAGCTCGCGGACGAGCGCTGCGTCCCCCGGCTCCAAGCCTGCGGCGGATGCTACCTGCCCCGCCCGTTCC
>CALBBA010000180.1 GCA_937926755.1 uncultured Collinsella sp. | reverse complement strand
GCCACAGCGTCTGTCCATCGCCCGAATACATAACACAGGGGCGATCGGGGAAGGCGGCGTCGAGGGAGGCCTTGGTAGGGTGCTCGGGCGGATCCCAGCGGTAATCGCGCCAGCCCTGGGTCACGACCCAGGCGTCATCGGGCAGGCCCTGGGAAAACTCGAGCGCATGCTGCACCAGTGCCGCCTCTGACGTGCCCATATCCATAAGCATATACGGCGAGGAACCGACCGAGGTATGGAAGAAGTGCAGATGAGCGTCATGGAAACCGGGACAGATGAACCGCTCGCCGTAATCGACCACCGGCGTGGCGGCAGGTGCGGCGGCAATCACGTCATCGGGCGCGCCGACCGCGACGATGCGATCGCCTGCAATGGCAATCGCCAGCTCGCGGGCGGTATCGATGCCGTCTTGGGCGGTAAAGACGTTCTTGGAGCGGATAATCCGATCGATATGTTGCATGGGCGTCCCCATCTCTGGCAGGAAATTCAACACCCCCGAGTGTACTCCCCCGCCCTTGTAACAAAACCCCAAGCGGCAAACGGCAACTTTACCAGCCCTAGCGGCAGGTGGCATACTGGAGAGAGCCTGTACGATTTTGCGATCGAGCCAGCAAGGAGCAAATCGACCATGACGAAGACCAAGGCACAGCAGATTATGGCGGCAACCGAGGTTCGCGCGGCAGATGACGTCACCGCGGCCATCCAGGACATCGCTGCCGAGTTTGAGCCCTACATCATCAAGCAGCGCCGGCACTTCCATAAGCACCCGGAGCTGAGCCTTGCCGAGGAGCGCACGACTTCCGACATCGCCAACCAGCTTGACGCCATGAATATCCCCTACGAGCGCCCGCTCAAGACGGGCCTGGTGGCGACGCTCCGCGGTACCGCGCCCGATGCCTACCGCGAGGACGGCACGCCGCGCCGCCGTATCCTGCTGCGCGCCGATATCGACGCCCTGCCTGTCACCGAGCAGACCGGCGAGGAGTTCGCCAGCGTCAACGAGGGCTGCATGCACGCCTGCGGTCACGACTGCCATATCGCCATGATGCTCGGCACGCTGCAGATTCTGCGCCACATGACCGATGACATCCACGGCGAGATTCGCATCGTATTCCAGCCCAGCGAGGAAAACGGCCAGGGCGCTAAGCTCATGATCGGCACGGGTGTGCTCGATGGCGTCGACGGCGCCTATGCCGCGCACATCTGGAGCGAGGTCGACGCCGGCACCGTGAGCTGCGAGCCCGGCCCGCGCATGGCAAACACCGACTGGTTCCGCATCGACGTCCGCGGCACCTCGTGCCATGGCGCCATGCCCCAGCGCGGCCACGACGCCGTTATGGTTGCCGCCGAGATCGTCAACGCCCTGCAGACCATCGTCTCGCGCGAGATTAGCCCCTACGAACCCGCTGTCATCACCGTCGGCGAACTGCACGGCGGCACCGCGCGCAACGTTATCGCCGGCACGGCGTACCTCGCCGGCACGGTGCGTACCTATGGCGACAAGACGCATGAGGAGATGCCCGAGCTTATGCGCCGCATCGTGGAGCACACTGCGGCGGCCCTGGGCGCCGAGGCCGAACTCACCGACTACACCATCGCCAACTACAAGGTCGAAAACGATGCCGCCTCGAGCGAGCGCTGCCGCCAAGCCGTGCTCAAGTGCCTGGGTCCCGCGGGCGAGGGCCATTACCGCGGCACGCTTTCGGGCGAAGACTTCTCGGAGTACCTGCGCCGTGTGCCGGGCGTGCTCGCCTTTGTTGGCACGCGCAACCCCCAGATTGGCGCCACCTATGCCCAGCACTCCTGCTTCTACAAGATCGATGAGAGCGTACTCGCCAAGGGCTCCATGGTAGCCGCTCAGTATGCCATCGACTTTTTGGCCGAGCCCACGCAAGAAGAGCTCGACGGCCCCACGATCGCCGCAGTTGCCGAGACCAATCCCGACCTGGCAGCCAAGCTGCGCTCTGCCAAGGCAACGGCCGCCGAGGCCCGCGACGCCGTGCACGACGCCCGCACCGCCCGCCATGCCGCCATCAAGGGCATTCACGATGCCCGTGCCGCCGCTCGCCACGAGGAGAAGCGCGACGAGTAGCCGTCACGCCCACCCATAACAACCTAGCTAGAGCAAAGCGGGGGCGAACGTTATCTCAACGTTCGCCCCCGCTTATGTGTCGACCGCTTTTCTAGCGCGTCCTCCGTCACGACAGGTAAGAGTGAAGAATGGTGAGCCAGCGTGGGGTTTCGAGGTGGATGATATCGGCAGGAACTCCGACGGGAGCGTGACCACCAAAGAGCAGGCCCGCGTCTGCCGGGTTGATAAGGCGCACGATCCATACGGCAACGACCAGCACGCACAGAACAATAACCGCAATGTCGATGCCGCGCTTTAGCTTGCTCGACGTCACCTCCTCGCGCACGAACGCGAGCACAAACGCAATCGGCACCACCCAAAACAGCGGATGGTAGGCAAAGGCAGCCGCAAAATCGAGGCGCAGCGCCGCCAGCCAAGCCCTCGTCATGCCGCATCCCGGACAGGGAATGCCCGTCATCAGGCGAAACACGCAGCCGATATCGAGCAGGTAGAGTGCAAGCCAGGCAACAAAGAGCGCGCCGATGCAAGAAAGGGCGCGGCGAATGAGCTCCGCCGCGCCCTTATGTCCCTGGGAGCCGTTCACGCCGCTCGTATCGTTAGGCACGAGCGCCAAGACGGACGTTGTAAGCCGTTGCCATGGCATTGGTATTCTTGATGATGATGTTCATGGCAAAGATGGGGCCAAGACCGCACAGCAGCGCGCCGACAATCTGCCACATAAGAACGGTGGTACCGTTCTCCTGGAACATCAGGCCATAGCGAGGAGCATTAGCCTGCAGACGGTTACCGAACTTGTAGTACCAGTAGAGTGCGTAGAAGCCGCAGGTCACGAACGACAGCAAGATGAACTCTGCCAGACCCGGTGTGGAATCGCCGTCATCCTGGCACATGACATTGATGTCGCGGGCGAGGCAATAGAGGAAGTAATACGAATAGATGCCGCAGGTCACGATAGAAAGCAGGAGCCAGCCAATCAAGCTACGGTCGCTCTTTACAGGTCCATAGCCCATCGGAGCTGCAGCAGGCTGCTGGGCGTACTGACCGGTGTACTGCTGCTGATTCGCGTACTGCTGGGGCTGCGGCTGAGGCTGAACAGCCTGAACCGGAGTGGGCTGAATCTGCGTGGGCTAAGGAGCAGCGGGAGCAGCACCAATAGGAGATCCGCAAACCGGGCAGAACTTGGCATCGTCCGAAAGGGGCGATCCGCAACTAGGACAAAACATAAGCCTCTCCTTTTCCCAAGGCGTTACACGCCTTCAAACCTTACACGTCTATGTTCTCAACAATAGCCGCGACGTTGTTGCGCAACATTGACCAATTTCCGAGAAATTTTGCTGCAACCGTTTTCCCAGGCATTTTCTTGCTTTCGCAGTAGAAAAAGACACCCCGGGCTCAGTTGCCCAGGGCGCCTCGACCGACTATTCGGTTTGATTGTTTTCGGCAGCAGGATTATCGCCCGGCTCATCCGCCGGCGTGGCAACGGCATTCCAATCGGGCTCCGCAGGCGTCGCCTCGGGCGCGGGGGCCGGTGCCGGGGCAGACGTCGGCGCGGGCGACGTTGCAGGCTCGGGCACAGGTGCCGGCTCAGGCGCAGACTCGGGCACGGGCTCGGGCTCGGGCGCAGGTGCCGGCGAAGCATCCGGAGCGCTGTAACCCGAAGGAGCGGACTTCTTCTCAAACGGCAACACAAAAGTCAGGACGTCATCCTTGTCCT
>CALBBA010000179.1 GCA_937926755.1 uncultured Collinsella sp. | reverse complement strand
AGGTGCACGTCTTTGGCAACGACTACCCCACCCCCGACGGCACCGGCGTGCGCGACTACATCCACGTGTGCGATCTGGCCTCTGGTCACGTTGCCGCCCTTAACTGGATGAACGGCAAAACCGGCGTCGAGATCTTTAACCTGGGCACCGGCACCGGCACCTCGGTACTCGAGGTCGTCGCCGCCTTCTCCAAGGCTTGTGGCAAGGAGCTGCCCTACGTGATCCGCGAGCGCCGCGCCGGCGACATCGCTGCCAACTGGTGCGATGCCTCCAAGGCCGAGCGCATGATGGGCTGGAAGGCCCAGTACGACATCGCGGACATGTGCCGCGATAGCTGGAACTGGCAGAGCCACAACCCCAACGGCTTCGCCGACGCCGAGTAGCAAAAACCTACATACCGCTCTTGCCCCGATCTCACGTTGTGAGGTCAGGGCTTTTTTCATGGCATGTAGCCATTCGCCGAAAATCGACCAACTTTTTTATCTTGCCTGTACATGTTTAAACAACATGTTTTACAATAGGCGTATCGAATCAGGACATCGGAGGCGGACTGCACACCCATCGGCAGGCCGACCCCACAACAAGAAGGTTGGTGAGCGCATTCATGGAGCGTGCAAGCGGCGTCCTCATGCCCGTCTCATCTCTGCCCGGACCATACGGAATCGGCGGCTTTGGCTGGAATGCCTACGACTTCGTCGATTTTCTCGCCTCGTGCAAACAACATTACTGGCAGATTCTGCCCCTTACGACGACCAGCTATGGCGATTCGCCTTATCAGTCGTTCTCGGCCCGCGCAGGCAACCCCAACTTTATCGACTTTGCCGAGCTTATCGAGGCAGGGTATCTGGAGCAGCGCGATATCGATGGCGTGTATCTGGGATCCGACCCCAGCAATGTCGACTACGGTGCCATCTTTGGCGGCCGCCGTCAGATTCTCGACCGCGCCGCCGAGCGCTTTGCTGCCGACAAGCCGGCCGATTTCGATGACTTTATCCAGGCCAACGAGGACTGGCTCATCCCCTACTGTGAGTTCATGACCGTCAAAGAGGAGTGCGGTCTCAAGGCGTTTTGGGAGTGGCCCGCGGAGCTCCGCACCCGCGGCGAGGCTTCCGCCAAGGTCTGCACCGACCATCCGGCGCGTATGCTCTACCACCAGATGACGCAGTACTTCTTCGATCGCCAGTGGAGCCGCCTCAAGGCCTATGCCAACGAGCGCGACATTCTCATCATCGGCGACCTGCCCATCTATGTCTCGCGTGACTCCGTCGAGATGTGGGCGACACCTGAGCTCTTTAAGATCGACGCCGCCGGCAATCCCGTGAGCGTCGCCGGCACGCCGCCCGACCAGTTCTCGGCCACCGGCCAGTACTGGGGCAACCCCATCTACGACTGGGACGCCATGGAGGCCGACGGCTTCTCCTGGTGGGAGGGCCGCATTCGCGCCGCCCTCGACATGTACGACGTCATCCGCCTGGATCACTTCCGCGGCTTCGAGGCCTATTGGGAGGTGCCGTTCTCCTCGCCTGATTCGTCCTACGGTTCGTGGACGCAGGGTCCCGGCCTCAAGCTCTTCAAGACGCTCGAGGAAAAGCTCGGCACGCTGCCCATCATCGCCGAGGACCTGGGCTTCCTCACCCCCGGCGTCATCGACATGCGCGACAACTCGGGCTTCCCCGGCATGAAAATCCTGCAGTTTGCCTTTGAGGGCACCAACTCGTACTACCTGCCGCACAACTACATTGCCAACACCGTCGCCTACGTGGGCACTCACGACAACGAGACGGCACGCGGCTGGTTTGAAGGAACGGCTACCCCGCGTCAGCGCGAGCAGACAGCCCTGTACACCCATCAGCAGGCCGGCGAACCCATCGCCGACGCGCTCAACCGAACCATCGCAGCCAGCGTGAGCGACACGTGCATCTACACCATGCAGGACCTGCTCAACTTGGGCAACGAGGCGCGCATCAACACCCCTGCCACGCTGGGAGGCAACTGGACCTGGCGCATGCTCGACGGCGCCATCACCCGCGAGCTCGAGCACAAACTCACCGACTGGACCGAGACCTACTTCCGCATCCCGTCGGAAGCCGAAATCGAGCTTCCTCAATAGGAGCTACCGCGCCCGACCCCTCCCCACCGTGCGGACGCGCTTGCTTACCCGCGCGAGGCCACCCCAATCCCCTCGCGCGGGCTTCTTATGAATTGCAGACATGAAACAACCCATCACAGGAGAAAACATGCCCCAAATTAACCTCATGGAACTCGCCGAGCAGTCTTTTGGCACCTCGCTCGAGCAGCTCGACGACCGTCGCATTTACAAGCTGCTGGTCAAACTCGTGCAGGAGCGCTCCGCCGCCTGCCCGCTCAACAACGGCAAGAAAAAGCTCTATTACATTTCCGCCGAATTTTTGATCGGCAAGCTGCTCATCAACAACATGATCGACCTCGGCATCTACGACGAGGTTAAGGACCAGCTCACCGCCGCAGGCCACGACCTCAACAAGATCGAGGAGTTCGAGGTCGAGCCGTCGCTCGGCAACGGCGGCCTGGGCCGCCTGGCCGCATGCTTCCTGGATTCCATCGCCACGCTGGGCTTGACCGGCGATGGCGTGGGCCTCAACTATCACTACGGCCTGTTCCGTCAGCGCTTTGTGGACAACCAGCAGAAGGCCGTCCCCGACGAGTGGCTCGGTGAGCAGGACATCCTAGTCGACGACGACCGCTCCTACACCGTCGAGTTCGGTGATTTTGCCGTTACCTCCAAGCTCGTCAACATCGACGTGCCCGGTTACGGCCAGCCCACCAAGAACCGTCTGCGCCTGTTCGACCTGGCGAGCGTCGACGACGGCCTGGTCCCCGGCAGCTCCATCGACTTCGACAAGACAGAGATCGCCAAGAACCTCACCTTGTTCCTCTACCCCGACGATTCCGACGAGCAGGGCCGCCTGCTTCGCATCTACCAGGAATACTTCATGGTGAGCAACGCCGCCCAGCTCCTGATCGACGAGGCCATCGAGCGCGGCAGCAACCTGCACGATCTGGCCGACTACGCCGTGGTCCAAATTAACGACACGCACCCCACCATGGTCATCCCCGAGCTCATTCGCTTGCTCACCACCGAGCATGGCATCGAGTTTGACGAGGCCGTGACCATCGTACGCTCCATGGTCGCCTACACTAACCACACAATTCTTGCCGAGGCGCTCGAGAAGTGGCCGCTCGCCAGCCTGCAGAAGGTCTCCCCTGCCATCGCCGACATTATCGTCAAGCTCGATGAGATCGCGAAGGCCGAGCACGATGACCCGCGCGTCGCCGTCATCGACGAATACGACACCGTCCACATGGCCCACATGGACATCCACTTTGGCTTCTCCATCAATGGCGTAGCCGCCCTCCACACCAAGATCTTGGAGGACACCGAGCTTCATCCATTCTACGAGATCTATCCCGAGAAGTTCTCCAACAAGACCAACGGCATCACCTTCCGCCGTTGGATCCATGGAGCCAACCCCGCGCTCGCCAGCCTGCTCGACGATGTAATCGGCACCGACTGGCGCAGCACCGGCGATCTGAGCAAACTCGCCAAGTTCGCCGACGACAAGGACGTTCTTGAGCGCCTGGTCGCCACCAAGGTCGAGGCCAAGGCCATCATGCGCCAGTTCATGGCGCTCGAGCAGGGCGTGACCATTCCCTCCAACGCCATCATCGACGTCCAGGTCAAGCGCATCCACGAGTACAAGCGCCAGCAGATGCTCGCGCTCTACATCATCTGGAAGTACCTCGATATCAAGAACGGCAACAGACCCAAGCACCCCGTCACCATCATCTTTGGCGGCAAGGCGGCGCCTGCCTACACTATCGCGCAGGACATCATCCATCTGATCCTGACGCTGTCGCAGTGGATTGCAAACGACCCCGACGTGGCTCCCTACCTGCAGGTTGTCATGATCGAGAACTACAACGTCACCGCCGCCGAGCGCGTGATCCCCGCCGCTGACATCTCCGAGCAGATCAGCCTGGCCTCCAAGGAGGCGAGCGGCACCTCCAACATGAAGTTCATGCTCAACGGCGCCCTAACCCTGTGCACGCTCGACGGTGCCAACGTGGAGATCGCCGAGCTCGTCGGCGACGAGAACATCTACACCTTTGGTGCCTCGTCCAAGCAGGTCGAGCAACTCTACGCCGACGGCACCTATGACGCCGGCGCGCTCTACCACAAGCCCGGCATCAAGCTACTGGTGGACTTCATCACCAACCCCGCCTTTATGGCGACCGGCAACGCCGAGCGCCTGCAGCGCCTGCACGACGACATTAAGGGCAAGGACTGGTTTATGGCCCTGCTCGACATTGAGGAGTACATCCAGACCAAGGAGCGCGTGCTGGCCGACTACGAGGACCAGGACGCCTGGATGCGCAAGGCGCTCATCAATATCGCCAACGCCGGCACCTTCTCGTCCGACCGTACGATCTCCCAGTACAACGACGAGATCTGGCACCTGAGCTAGCTCATTCCCCTTACCCATCCTCTTGAGAAACGGAGTCGTGGCAACACGGCTCCGTTTTTTGTGCCCGCACGTTACCCTGTGATCCGACTCGGCCAAACAATCTCGATCCGTAGCAATTACTCAACCAAAACGGTCCCAGCCGTTACAGATTGAGACATACCGGCCCCTCCCCTCGGGTTTATCTCAATCTGTAACATCTAGCAGGTGAAATTCGCCTTTGGTGTTACAGATTTAGATGAAATGGTTAGCTCAGCGGAACCGTCTCGATCTGTAACATCTAACGTCCGAAATCGGCCCTATCCGTTACAGATCGAGACAAACGACCGGTCAGACAGTCCCAACACAAAGAAAGGCTCCCCTCTCGCCCAGTGGACGGGAGGGGAGCCTTATATGTGACCGCGGCAAAAGGATGGCAATACCGCAGTCGCCCAAAGGGAGGGCCTGGATGCACCGGGCCTAGATAAGGTTCTTGCCAGACACCTTATCGAAGAGATGAGTCGCGTTCTTCTCGAACTTGAACCAGATGGGGTCGCCAGCCTTGAGCGCGCCCTTGGCCTCGAGGTCGACGACGGGGATAATCAGGACAAACTGGCCGTCGGGAGCGGTCACGTGGACATGCTCGGTCGAGCCCATGAGCTCGGTCACCTCGACGGTGCCCTGGAGCGCACCCTCCTCGCCCTTGTCGGCAAGCAGGATCTGCTCGGGGCGCACGCCGGCCGTAATCTCCTTCACGTCGCCGCCGTCCCAGTTGAGGGCAAGCTGAGCGCAAGTCTCGGGGGCGAGCGCCACGTTCATATCCTCGGTCTTGACGGTAAAGCCGTTGCCCGAGCGCACCAGCTGGGCATCGAAGAAGTTCATCTGCGGCACGCCGATGAAGCCGGCGACGAAGATGTTCGCGGGATGGTTGAAGACCTCCTGCGGCGTGGCGATCTGCTGGACGACGCCGTCCTTCATGACCACGATGCGGTCGCCGAGGGTCATAGCCTCGGTCTGGTCGTGGGTAACGTAGATGAAGGTGCCCTTGATCTCGTGACGCAGCTTAATGAGCTCGGCGCGCATCTGGTTACGAAGCTTGGCATCCAGGTTGGACAGCGGCTCGTCCATCAGGAAGACCTTGGGGTCACGCACGATGGCGCGGCCGATGGCGACGCGCTGGCGCTGGCCGCCGGAGAGCGCCTTGGGCTTACGGTCGAGGTACTCGGTAATGCCCAGAATCTCGGCAGCAGAGCGAACCTTGCGGTCGATCTCGTCCTTGGGGACCTTCTTGAGCTCAAGCGTAAACGCCATGTTCTCGTACACCGTCATATTGGGGTACAGAGCATAACTCTGGAACACCATGGCGATGTCGCGGTCCTTGGGCGCCACGTCGTTGACGCGCTTGCCATCGATGAACACATCGCCGGAGGTGATGTCCTCCAGGCCGGCGACCATGCGCATCGTCGTGGACTTACCGCAGCCAGAGGGGCCAACGAGGACGACGAACTCCTGGTCGTGAACGGTGAGGTTGAAGTCCTCTACAGCGAGCACACCGTCCTCGGTAACCTTGAGGTTGTGCTTCTTCTCCTCGGTCTTCTTCTTTTTGCCAAAGAAGCCTTTCTTTTTTGACTCGTTGTTGGGATACACCTTCTGAACATGTTTGAGAACGATCTCGGCCATGTCTCTACCTTTCGATATGCGGCGCCGCGCTGAGGGGCGCCGCAGAAACTTGCAAAACAGTTACGGCATTAGCCCTTGACGGCACCTGCCACCACGCCGTCGATGATGTACTTCTGACAGAGGATGTACATGATAACGATGGGGATAACGACCATCATGATGCAGGCCATCATGGGGCCGAGCTCGACGTGGCCATAGCCGCCACGGAAGTACTGGATCAAGATAGGAATGGTCTTGTACTTGGTGGAGTCGAGCGTAAGGTAGGGCAGCAGATAGTCGTTCCAGACCCACATGGTCTCGAGGATGCCGACCGAAAGATAGGTGGGCTTCATGATGGGAAGGACGATCTTAAAGAACACTTGGACCGGGTTGCAGCCGTCGATCATGGCCGCTTCCTCAATCTCGAGCGGGATGTTCTTGACGAAGCCGGCGAACATAAAGACCGCGAGGCCCGCGCCAAAACCAAGGTAGATGAAGCAGATGTTAAACGGCGTGTTAAAGCCGATGCGGTCCGCGAGGTTGGACAGCGTGAACATGAGCATCTGGAACGGTACGACCATCGAGAAGACGAACAGGTAATAGAAGAAGTTCGAGATCTTGTTGTTGACACGAACCACGTACCAAGCGCACATGGAGCAGCACACCAAGATCAGCACGACCGACGTGACCGTGATGATGAGCGAGTACATAAATGCCGAGGCAAAGCCCTGCTCGTTAAGGGCGTGCATGTAGTTTGCGAGGCCGTTGAACGTCTCGGGCGTGAGCAGATCGAATGCCGTGGTGGTGCTGATTGCAGTTGCCTTTTTAAAGGAATTGAGCGCAATCATGAACACGGGGTAGATCCATGCGAGCGACAGGATCGTAAAGAAGATCGAGAGCGCGCGGTTGATAACCTTATCGCGTTTCATTACTGCTGCACCTCCTTGGACCTCGTGGCCTTAAGCTGGATCATAGAAATAGCGACAACCAGGATGCAGAAGATAACTGCCTTGGCCTGACCGATGCCCTGCCATGCGATGCCAGCACGCGAATAGAACGTGTTGTAGATGTTCAGGGCGAGCATCTCGGTGGAGTGCGCCGGGGCGCCACCGGTAAGGGCGAGGTTCTGGTCGAACAGCTTAAAGCCGTTGGTGATGGACAGGAACAGGCAGATGGTGATGGTCGGCATCAGGTTGGGGATCTTAACCTTCCAAAACGTCTGCCATGCCGTAGCGCCATCGACCTTGGCGGCCTCGATGTAGTCAGACGGAATGGACTGCAGACCGGCGATGTAGATGATCATCATGTAGCCGACCTGTTGCCACAGGGTCAGGATGATAAGGCCCCAGAAGCCAGCGGCGGAGTTGAGGGCGATAAGCTGGGCACCCACGTTGGAGAGCAGGCAGTTGATCAGAATCTGCCAAATGTAACCCAGTACAATGCCGCCAATCAGGTTAGGCATAAAGAAAATCGTACGGAAGATGTTGGTGCCCTTGAGCGCCTTGCGAGTGAGCGCCTGCGCAATGGCCAGCGCGATCACGTTGATGAGCACCGTCGACAGGAAGGCAAACGCCACGGTAAAGAAGAACGACGTGGAGAACTGCGGATCGGACAGCGCGCGCACGTAGTTCTCGATACCGACAAAGTGCGCGTTATTGATGGTAATAAACTGGCAGAACGAGAGATAGAAACCCTGGATAAAGGGAATCACGAACCCGATCATAAACGCCAGGCACGTGGGCAGCATAAAGAGCGGCCACCAGCGCTTGAGTGCTTTGCCCATAGAAGGGTCCTTTCAATATGCAGGGGGCGGGCAAACCTACGTCTGCCCGCCCCCTGTCGCTAATCAGATAGCTTGGGCAGCAACTGCTTACTCGGAAGCAGCCTTCTCGGTCTTCCAGCCATCGACGAAGGCGTTCTTGACGCCGTCCCACTTGGTGTTGTCGGCAGCATAAGCGATGAGAGCCTGCTTGAGGTTCTTCTTCCACTCCTCGGAGGGGATGTAAACGAAGTCCCAAGCGACGGTCTTCTTGCCGTCCTTGGCCATAGCAACGGCCTGCTGAGAGAAGACGTTGGTGGTCTCCTTAGCGCTCTTGAACGGGGCGGTCAGACCCATCTTGTCAGCGATGATGCTGGTGGCGGTGTCAGAAGTGACGCACCAATACATGAAGTCCTCGGTGGCCTTCTGGGCATCCTCGGAAGCCTGGGAACTGACGCACCAGTAGTTCTCGCCGCCGGAGCACAGGCCCTGGTTCTCCTCGCCGTCGACGCCGATGTAGATCGGCAGCATGCCGAGCTGGTCGTCGGTCATACCGGCCTTGGTGAGGTCGGCGTAGGCCCAAGAGCCGTTCTGGTAGAAGACGGCCTTGCCGGTTGCGAACTCGTTGGTGGCGTCGTCGCCGGTCTTGGAAGCAAGCTGCGAAGGATCGCAGGTGGAGTCGGTGATGTACAGGTCGAAGATCTGCTTGTAGTTGTCGAGGAACTCACCCTTGATCTCGTCGTCCTCCTGGTTGTGCTCCTTCTCAAACTCGTAGTAGAGCGGCATGTTGGCAAGGTGGGTGGTGTAGCGCCAGCTGGAGGAGTCGTCCATGCCGGCGGAAGTGAAGGCACCCTCGACACCAAGCTCGTCCTTGCGGGCCTGGATGTCATCGGCGCAAGCCTTCAGCTTGTCGAAGGAGTTGATGTCCTCGGCCTTGTAGCCAGCCTTCTCGAGCAGCTGCTTGTTGTAAATAATGCCGAAGCTCTCCTGAACCCAGTCGATGCACACATCCTTGCCGTCGGACTGCAGCGCCAGGGAGTCGTCGATGAGCTCGCCGCGGAGCTTGGTGTCGGAAAGATCGGCGCAGTAGTCCTTCCAGTTCTTAAGGCCGGTGGGGCCGTTGACCTGGAACAGCGTCGGAGCGGAGCTCTTGGACATCTCGGACTTGAGCTTCTCCTCGTAGGTGTTGGAGGCGGCGGTCACGATCTTGACCTCGACGCCCTTCTCCTTCTTGTACGCCTTGGCGATCTCCTTCCACTCCTTGTCGACCTCGGGCTTGAACTGGAGGAAGTAGACCTCGGCAGCGTCACCAGAAGCAGAGGAGCCAGAGCCGGCAGAACCACCGCAGCCCACGAGACCCAGACCCAGAACCGCAGCCGCGGAACCAGCAAAGCCCAGGAACTGCCTTCTGCTCATTTCGTTCTTCATTACAATCCACCCTTTCACACCGTGGCGGCACCCTTTGCCGCCGCCTTCGGAGATTGGCTCGGGGACTTTGCCCCTTTTGCTGACTTGTACAATACGCTATTTGGCTAGTTGTTTGAACAAGTATTACTAGAGCGGTAGAAAAACTTCGGTGAACGGTAATTTCGACTTGATACTTGACAAGTTTTGTATAAACAATTATTTGTTATCGAATGCAGAGAAAACGCCCGATCAAGCCGATGCATCGTCGGTTTGACCGGGCGTTTTCTCTTTGAGGGCATGAGTCTCGTCAGGCTTCGAGCTAGCCGGCTATCGCTTGGAGTTGACGCGGTAGTGGAAGATCTCGGGATGCGTGCGGGCATGCGTGACCTCGAACAAGATGCCGTCCGAGGTGTACGACTGGCTCTCCATAACGGCGACGCAGTTGTACTTGCCGAGGTCCAGATAGCTGCAGTCTTCATCGTTGGCGAGCTCGACACTCACCGTACGACGGCTCGCCATCACTTTGACGCCGCGCTTGTGCTCCAGATAGCCGTAGATAGAATCCGCCGCGATCTCGGGGGTCAGGCCCTTGGCGATCGACGCCAAAAAGTAGCCATGGTCCACTTGGCGCGCGCTGCCGTTGAGGCTTCGGACACGCACTACGCGAATCAGCTCCTCGCCCACCTTAAAGCCCAGGCGACGTGAGAGTTGCTCAGTGCAAATCAAATGTTCAAAAGACTTGACCTCGGTCGATGCGACGGCATTGTTGCGCTTTGCAAATTCGCCAAACGACTCGACTTCCTCGAGTGCGCCCAGCATGTCGGTTTCGCCCTTGAGCCAAATAACGCGCACGCCCTTACCGTGTATAGGCTGCACAAACATCTGGTCGGCCAGCATGCTCAAGGCGCGTCGAACGGTATTGCGCGTGCAGCCAAACTCCGCGGTCAGCTCGGCTTCGGTTGGCAGCATCTCCTGAAACGCATAGGTCCCGTTGATGATGCGCGAACGGATCTCGCGGTAGATTCCTTCGTAAATCGCTTTTGGCATGATTTCACCTCTAATGAATATGTATGGCTAGGCACGATAGCATTTCTTAAAGTTGTTTAAACCGATTATCGGTAAAGCACGGATTATTTACCGTCGACGGTTCCCCCGAAACCCAAATCGGACCGAATCAAAACCGTCAATGCGGCAAGCAGCCAGTCCTCTACAATGAGTTCATTGTTTAAACGTTCTCGCTCGCACAGCATGTTGCATCCGAAAGGCATATTATGCTGCAGAAAATCCAACGTTTTGGCGGAGCCATGTTCGCGCCCGCCATGCTGTTTTCTATATCAGGCCTCATGGTCGGCATCTCCGCCCTCGCAACGACCGTGGATATCGTCGGCGACCTCGCCGTATACGGAACCCCCTGGTACGTTTTCTGGACTATCATTCAGCGCGGCTCGTGGACGGTCTTTAAGCGCCTTCCACTCCTTTTTGCCGTAGCGCTGCCTATCGGCCTTGCCCAAAAGCAACCGGCACGCTGCTGCCTCGAGGCGCTCGTAGCCTATTTTGCCTACTGTTTCTTTTTGAGCGAGATCATTAAGCTGAGCGGAGACAACCTTGGGCTTAAGTACCCGTCGTTTTTGACCTCCGCTAGCGGCATCACCGTCATCGACGGCATCAAGACGCTCGACACCGGCATTATCGGCCCGCTGGCGGTGTCGGCAACCGTCGTCGCGATCCATGACCGCTTCTACGATGCCAAGGTTCCCGATTGGCTCGGCACCTTCTCGGGTTCCTCGCTGGTCTACCTCATCAGCTTTTTTGCCGTGTTTGCCCTTGCCGCCATCTCGGCCGCCATCGTGCCTTTCGCATACGCTGTGACCGAAACGCTGCGCCACGCACTTGCGGGCGTCGGCCCCTTCGGCGTGGGCATCTTTGTGTTTTTGGAGCGAGCGCTCGAGCCCATGGGGCTGCACCATCTGCTCTATATGCCCATCTATTACGACAATCTGGTCATTCACGACGGTATTTACGCCACGTGGACCAACCTGCTCCCCATTCTCTCCCATAGCACGCGCCCTTTAAATGAACTTGCGCCCTGGGCAGGTTTTACCGCCACCGGCTGGGGCAAGCTCTTTGGCCTTCCCGCCATCGCGGCAGCATTCTATTTCACCGCCAAACCCGAACGCCGCGCCGGCCTTAAGGTCATCCTTTTGCCCGCCATCGTCGCCTCGGTGGTCTGCGGCGTCACCGAGCCGCTCGAGTTTCTCTTTATGTTCACCTATCCCGGACTCTTTTTGCTCTACGCCGTCCTGTCCTCCTGCCTTGCCATGACCATGAACTTCTTTGGCATCGTCGGCATCTTCTCGGGCGGTCTCATGGAAATGACGGCCTTCAACTTCATCCCACTCATGCGAATGCATGCCGGCTCCTACCTTTTGGCGCTCGGTATCGGTCTGATGTTTAGCGCTGTCTTTTTTCTGGTCTTCCGGGGCCTCATTCTGGCTTTCGACCTAAAAACCCCAGGCCGCGAGGATCATATCGCCAGCGATGCGGCGCTCGCACGTCTGACGGGAAAAAGCTCTGCCAAAGAAGGCGCGGCCCAAAACGGCACCGACAACCAATCATCCCAAGATCATCTGCTTGCTGAGCAAGTCGTTGCGCTCTTGGGTGGCGTTAGCAATATTGTAGGAGCGACCAATTGCGCCACGCGTCTGCGCGTTGAGGTCGCAGAACCTTCCGTTGTCGCAGACAACGCAGCCTTCGTCGCGGCGGGCGCCAACGGCCTCATCATTACGGGCCAGACC